>JAGWXN010000382.1 GCA_018969885.1 Betaproteobacteria bacterium
GATAAAGGACATCGCCCCGAATCAACCACCGGTTTTGATGAGGGACGCTCCGGGCGTGAACCGCGCCCCCCTCGCGCCCGGGTTATCGCTAGACTATTCGGATAAGCAACGTCAACACAGGCGTTGGCCATGATCCGACCACGCTGCCCGCCCGTCCTGCGGCCAGCGGCCGGTCGGGCGAACCGCGGAGGAACCATGGGCTTCACGATCACCGAAAAAATCCTCGCGCGCGTCGCGCAGCGCTCGGCTGTGCACGCCGGCGATGAAGTGCTGGCCCGTCCCGACTTTGTCATTGCCTATGATTTCCCTGGCTACACCGATGTCATCTTCAAGCAGATGAAAGACGACTTCGGCATTGACCGGGTGACCGATCCGAAGCGGTTCGCGCTTTTCATCGACCACATGGTGCCAGTCGCCACGCCCAAGGAAGAGGAACTTCACATCCAGACTCGCCAGTGGGGGGCTCAGCAGGGCGTTCCCGTCTATGAGCGCAAAGGAATCGGGCATCAGGTGAGCGCGGAGCTGGGCTATGCCACGCCGGGCGCGTTCGCAGTTCATTTCGACGGCCACATCAGTCAACTTGGGGCGCTCGGCACGCTTGCCATCGGGCTCCGCCGTAACCTCCTGGAAGCGTTCGTCAACGAGACGGTGAGTCTGCGCGTCCCCGCAACGGTCCGGGTCAATCTCCACGGCACGCTGCGCAATGGCGTGATGGCGCGCGACGTGTTCCATCACATCGTCCGGGTCATGGGGCCAGCGTCGTGCGCCTTCAAGGTGCTGGAACTGGGCGGCCCGGTGCTTGATGCCATGAGCATCGAGGGCCGGCAGACGATTTGCGGCCAGGCGATGTTCGTGGGCGCCACCACCGCTATCGTCAACCCCGACCAGAAAGCGATCGACTACGCGCGCGATCGTGCGCGCATCGCGCTTGATCCGGTCACCAGCGACCCTGACGCGGTCTACGAACGGGTGGTCGAGATCGACGTCTCGGCGCTTGAACCGATCGTGGTGATTCCGCCCAGCCCGGCGCGAACCCGCGACCTGACCGACTTCATCGGACTGCCCATCCACGCGGGCTATCTCGGCTCATGCGCGAGCGGCCGCATGGAAGACCTCCGCGCCGCGGCGCACGTGCTGCGCGGCCGTCAAGTGGCTGCAGGGGTATCGCTTCATATCGTGCCCACCTCTCAGGCCATCATGTCGCAGGCGGCAGCCGAGGGGCTCATTCAGGTGTTTTCCGACGCTGGGGCTTTTGTCAGCTCGCCTTCCTGCGACTATTGCTTTGGCCGGATCGGTACCATGACCGCAGGCCAGCGTGCCGTGTCGACCGGCACCCTCAATGTGCCGGGCCGCATGGGTAGCCCCGACTCGGAAATCTACATCTGCAATGCCGCCGTGGTCGCGGCCTCGGCGGTGGCTGGCAGCATTGCTGATCCCCGCCCCCTGCTCGCCGCAAGCGCCGTCTGATCAACCACCCTCACCCATTCCACCATGGCACTCGAAAACATCACCGGCCGGATCGCCTGGATCTTTCCCGAGGAAGACTTTGACGTCGACCAGATCGTGGGTGTGAAAAACATCAAGATCACCGATATCGAAGAACTCGCCGCGCAGGCCATGAAAGAGTTCGACCCCATGTTCGCCCAGCAGGTGCGCTCCGGCGATGTGCTGGTGGGGGGAGTGAACTTCGGTTATGGCCATCCCCACTACCCGCCGCTTCGCGCCATGCGACATCTGGGTATTCGTGCACTGATCGCCGAATCGTTCTCGCCAGGTTTCTGGCGCGGTGAAATCAGCATGGGGTTTCCGATGGTCGCCTGCCCGGGCATCCTCCAGGCGGCAACCCGCTGGGATACCCTCGCGATCGACTGGGCCCGCCAGCAGGTGGTACTCGGCAGCGGCACCACGCTACCCTTTCTGCCCCTCGCGAGCGCCGATCTCAGCATGCTCGAGCATGGCGGTCTCACCGGCTATCTGAAGCACCGGGCAGCCGCAACAGCAACCCCCTAGCCCCGCCCCCCTCGCCTTTTCTTCCGGAGACCGCAATGACCACCCATGCCCGCGCACTACGCAACATCATCGAAGCCGGCCGCACCATCTGGTCGGCTGGCGCCTACGACGCGCTGTCAGCCCGCCTGGTCGACGAGGCCGGATTCGACGCCGTCTTCACCACCGGTTTTGGCATCTCCGCATCGCACCTCGGCCTGCCCGATGTCGAGCTTTACACCATGACCGAAAACCTCGGCGTGGTGCGGCATATCGTCAATGCGGTCAAGCGCCCCGTCATCGCCGACGGCGACACAGGCTATGGCAATGTGATCAACGTGATCCGCACTGTGCGCGAATTCGAGCATGCCGGCGTGGCAGGCATTGTGTTTGAGGATCAGCTGATCCCCAAGCGCTGCCCGGCCGCAGCGAGCAAGGTGGAGGTATTGCCCGCCGAAGAGGCCGCACGAAAAATCCGCGCCGCCTGCGATGCACGCCGGGATCGTGATTTTCTGGTGATCGCGCGCACTGACGCCGACAGCGTGGAGGAAGCCATCGAACGCGCCTGCCTCTACGCCGAAGCTGGTGCCGATCTGATTCAGCCAATCTCCAAAACCATGAAATCGATCGACGATCTGCGACGGCTGCAGGCCGCCTGCGGCAAGCGTCTGTCGTTACAGATCCTGGGCTGGCTGGAGCGTGATCTGAGCCCGGCCGATATCGAATCAGTCGCCGGGCTTGCGGTATTCCCGCTGGTGCCGCTCATGACGGTCACGAGCGCCATACGCGCCAATCTCGCAAAGCTCGCAGCCGACCGGCACGCGCGCAGCCTGCCCCTGCCGCAGACCAGCATGGATCAGTTCAAGAAGCTGATCGGATTTGACGACATCGAGCGCATTCAGCGCGAATACGGCATGGATCGCTGATCTCAGAGCTCTTCCGGACGATCGTCGAACCAGCGGTAGAGCGCAGGCAGCACAACCAGGGTAAGCAGGGTGGAGGTGATCAGACCGCCGATCACCACGACCGCGAGCGGGCGCTGAACCTCTGAGCCTGGCCCCGTCGCGAACAGAAACGGGACCAGCCCGAGCAGCGCAACGGTTGCGGTCATCATCACCGGGCGAAAGCGAAGCAGACAGCCTTCGCGGACCGCCAGCGCCACATCCTTGCCGTCTTCGCGCAGGCGTCGTATGCAGGTCACCAGCACCACGCCGTTTAACACCGCGATGCCCCACAGCGCAATGAAGCCCACCGAGGC
>JAGWXN010000383.1 GCA_018969885.1 Betaproteobacteria bacterium
AAGCATCGAAGCGACAGCGTCATGGCGACTCCCGGTCCGGCCGAGAGGCGCCGAACACGCGTTCAAAGTTCGCGGTGGTAAGCGCCGCGATTCGCTCAAGCGACACGCCCCGAAGTTGAGCGAGGAACTCGGCCACGTGTCGGACATAGGCCGGTTCGTTGGTCTTGCCCCGGTGAGGAACAGGCGCCAGATAAGGCGAATCGGTTTCAACGAGGAGTGCGTCGTCGGGAACTTTGATCGCGACCTCGCGTAGCGCGGCCGCGCTTTTGAATGTGACGATCCCCGAAAAAGAGATGCAGAAGCCCATGTCAATTGCTGCACTCGCGCACGCCCAGTCTTCGGTAAAGCAGTGCATCACGCCCCCTGCCTCACGTGCGCCCTCCTCCGCCAGGATCGAGATCGTGTCGGCTGAAGCCGAGCGAGTGTGAACAATCAACGGCTTATCGCAGGCGCGTGCCGCCTGGATGTGGATACGGAAGCGCGCGCGCTGCCAGTCGAGCTCCTCGGCCGGGACCCGGTAATAATCGAGCCCCGTCTCGCCGATTGCGACCACCCTGGGGTGATCCGCTAGCCGCACCAGGGTCTCAACGTCGGGCTCCCGCACATCGGCGTAATCTGGGTGAACGCCAACCGAGGCGCACAGCTCGGGCGCGCGCTCGACCAGGTCGAGCACTTTGGGGAAATCTTCGAGGTTGACCGCAACACAAAGCGCGCGCGTCACACCATTCGCGGCCATGTTCGAACGGATGTCTTCGAACCGTTCGAGCAAGTCCGGAAAGTCGAGATGACAGTGTGAATCGATCAGCATGCTGCATTTTACCGGCGCGCCGCATCCGAGCGCTTGGATCCCGCGTTCGCCGCAGGTCAGCAATTGAGGCAGGCTCAGGCTGCCTGACGGCGACGCTGAAATACCGCGAGGTACCGACTCAGGGCGTCGTCGGCGACCAACCTCGGGTTGAGTGGGTGAGAAATCAGCCGCTGCAATTGCTGCAACCATAGCTCGAAGTCGAGCAGCGCATTGACATCCACGCGCGTTGCAAGCGTCTTGAGTCGCGCCGCTTCGGCGGGAAAGTATCTCGGCGCGGCGCTTGCAGCGCATCGCGACAGGTCGACGCACCAGGCATGAAGCACAGGCACCCAGACGCGGGGCTCATGCACATTGAGCCGGTCGGTTGAACTCACCAGCGACTCCTGCTCACAGTTGGCAAAGGTCTCGACCAGATCACGATGAAGCACCGCCTGTTCGCTCGCACCGAGATCGAGTGCGCGTCGCGGCGCGCCCCCGCAATACGCAAGCCACTGCTGCGCCCTCTCCTCCTCTGCGCGCGCCTCGGCCATGACCCAGGCGAGAGCCTCGGCATGCGGCGGGGTCGGGACCGGCACCTGGCGGCAACGCGACCGTACGGTGGCCGGTAGTCGGCTCGACCGGCTGCTAACCAGCAGAAAGTAGGTGTTCGGTGGGGGTTCTTCGAGTGTCTTCAGCAGCGCGTTGGCGGCTGCGCTGTTCATCGCATCGGCTGGTGTGATGAGGATGACCTTCGCACCGCCCCGATGGCTGGCCACCTCGACAAAGCCCGCCAGCCCACGGATCTGCTCAATTCGGATATCGCGCGACACCTTGGCTGGCCGCGTGCTGGGCGATTCGCCCTCCTCCGCCACGGGCTCATCAGCCGACGGCCGGACCCCCCGAAAATCAGGGTGGGAATCCTGGGACAGCCATCGACAGGCCGCACACTGCCCGCAGGCAGTGCGATCTTCGCGCGGCTGGTCGCAAAGCAAGGCAGCCGCAAGCGACCGGGCAAGCCACTCCTTGCCGACGCCTTCGGGACCGGAGAAGAGCAGCGCGTGATGCAGCGTATCGCGTGAGGCGAGTAAAGAACGTAACGGCCTCTCTATAAAAATCGGTATTGGATTCATAAAGTTGCAGAAACTGTTTCAAGTGTTTTCTTGATATCGTCAATGCCTCGCATACCGTCGATCAGGGTAAACCGACCGGCAGATTCTTGCGCTCGCTCAAGGTAACCCGACCGGACCCGCTCAAAAAAATGCAAGTCCTCGGTCTCGAAGCGGTCCGCCGCGCGCGCAGCCGCTCGGCGCCTGGCAGCCTCCGAGGGGGCGAGATCAAACAGAAAGGTGTGATCCGGCTGAAGGTCGGGATGGACCAGCGCCTCGAGGACCCGAACCCGATCAGTCCCAATGCCTCGTCCCGATCCCTGGTAGGCGAAGGTTGAGTCAGTGAACCGATCGCAGACCACCCATTCGCCTCGGGCAAGGGCGGGCCGGATTCTGGCCGCCAAATGCTCGGCTCGCGCCGCAAAGACCAGCAGCAACTCGGTGAGCGGCGCCATGGACTGGGTGAGCGTGATTTCGCGCAATTGTTCGCCGAGCTCCGTGCCGCCGGGCTCACGGGTGATGACCACGCGATGTCCGCGCGCCTCGAGCAATGCCGCAAACGGGGCGATGTGGGTGCTTTTTCCCGCGCCATCGATCCCCTCAAAGGTAATGAATCGTCCTGGTTTCATCGTTTGAGTATGAAGCGTTCGACCGCGCGTTGATGCGCTTTGAGATCATTTGAAAACTCGGTGCTGCCGTCACCCCGAGCCACGAAATAGAAGGCTGCTGACTCAGCCGGCCGGAGCGCGGCTTCAATTGCGCCGCGGCCTGGAAGCGCAATCGGAGTGGGGGGGAGTCCGGGGCGGACATAAGTATTGTGCGGATGGTCAAGCTGAAGGTCACGACGGCGCAGACGCCCCTCGAAGCTTGGGCCGAGCGCATACAGGGTCGTTGGATCGCTTTGAAGGAGCATGCCCTTTTTGAGCCGGTTCACAAAGACGGACGCGACCATCGCGCGATCCTCAGCGCGCCCGGTCTCCTTTTCTATCATCGAAGCAAGGACCAGCGCCTGATAGGGCGTCTCAATCGGAAGCCCCGCTGAGCGACGGCTCCACTCGCGCTGCAAAACGCGATCCATCGCCCGCCAGGCGTCTCGGTAGAGACTGACGGCGCTGGTTCCCGGGGCGAAGTGATAAGTGTCGGGCAAGAAGAGGCCCTCGCCACTCGAAACCGGCGCACCGATTCGGGCGAGTAACGAGGGTTCATCAAGGGCGCGCGCATCCGGAATAAGATGGGGGTGCTGATCGAGCAGTTCTCGGACCTGGCGAAAGGTGAGCCCCTCGATCAGCCGGAGGGTCGCCGGCTGCCCCTCGCCGTTGGCGAGCAT
>JAGWXN010000384.1 GCA_018969885.1 Betaproteobacteria bacterium
GCATGACCGCCACCCCGGTCGTGGTTCAGCAGGCCGCACGCGGGCTGCCGCTGGTGTCCATCGGTCAGATCAACTATGACGCGGTGATGGGCGTGGGCGTACTCGCCGACTCCCCCATCAAGACCCCCAAAGACCTCGAGGGCCGGAAAATCGGCGCGAGCGTCACCTCAGGCGAATACCCGTTCCTAAGCCTCTACGCCCAGAAGGCCGGCTTCGACCTGTCGAAAGTCAATCTGGTTCAGCTCGACGGCAAAGTGCGCGACCGATCACTCATCGAAAAGCTGGTGGATGGCGTCTCGGCATTCGGCTCCAGCACCATTCCAGCGCTGTCCTCCAACGGCGCCAATCTGCGCTTTCTCACCTTCAAGCAGGCCGGCATCGAGTTCTACGGCCAGTCGCTCATCACCCAGGCGTCCCGTCTGCAGAATGAGGCGTCGGTCGTCGAGGCGCTGGTCGCGGGCGCAATGGATGCCATCAAGTTCGCCATGACCAATCCCGATGAGGCACTCTCCATCTTTCTGAAGGCCAATGAAGAGGTGGCCATGACCGCCACCTCCAAGGAGTTCGTCCGCATCGGTCTCGGGCTGTCCAACCTGCATAACTTCTGCCCGGAGGTCATCAACAACGGGTTTGGCTATGTCGACATGGGCAAGATCCGCACCCAGGCCGACCTGATCCTCAAGTACGCGGTCAGCGGCAACGTCACGCCCCCCGATATCGACAAGCTCTTCACCAACCGGTTTGTGGGCAAACTCAAGCTGTCGGATGCTGAACAGGCGACGGTCAAGAACAACATCGAGCCGTTCCGCAAATACGTCAGCTGACATGACTGAAGCGGCATTCATCCAGCTCGACCAGGTCGGTAAAACCTACCGCACGCGCACGGGTCCGGTCCACGCCGTGGCTCAGGCTAGTTTCGGTGTTCGGCAAGGCGAATTCGTATCGCTTCTGGGCCCAAGCGGGTGTGGCAAGAGCACGCTCCTGATGATGGTCGCCGGCCTGGAGAAGCCCAGCGCCGGCGGCCTCCGCTTCAAGGATCAGCCCATCGAGGGGCCGCGGAGCGACAACGGCATCATTTTTCAGGATGCCACGCTCCTGCCCTGGAAGTCGGTCATCGACAATGTGCTGTTTCCCATCGACATCCTGAAGCGCCCCCGCGCCGACTACGAAGCGCGTGCCCTCGAATTGATCGCCCGGGTAGGCTTGCGCGGGTTTGAGCGCAAGAAGCCGCACGAGTTGTCAGGCGGCATGCGACAGCGCGTGGCGATCTGCCGCGCACTGATCCATGACCCGCCCGTACTGCTCATGGACGAGCCCTTCAGCGCGCTCGATGCAATCACGCGCGACCAAATGAATATCGTGCTCGCCGAGATGCTGGAAACCTACAACAAGACCGTGCTGTTTGTGACCCACAGCATTCGTGAAGCGGTCTACCTGTCCGATCGCGTGCTGGTGATGAGCGGTCGCCCGTCAACCATCACGCTCGACCTTGCCATCGACTTTCCCCGTCCGCGAAGCCCAGATATTGAAGACGCTCCGCGTTTTCGCGAACTGGTCCGCGAGCTTCGCGAAAGCATTGAGCACGCCCACGAAGCCACGGCTGCCCAGCACTGACCCGGCCCACCACTGATGTCCCAAACCGTCAACAGCAACCAACTCGCCCGCCAGACGGGCGAGGTCACCGCGCCCGCATTTCGCAGCACCAGCGGGCGTGCCCTCTACCTGCCGCTTCTGGTCGCCGGTGGCGTGCTGCTTTTGTGGGAAATTGGGGTGCGGATCGCGGGCATTCCTTCAGTGATTCTGCCCACGCCCACGGCCATCCTCGAACTGGTGCTGGACAAGCACGAGATTTTGCTGCGCCACGCCATTCCCACCACCCTTGAATCGGCGGGCGGATTTCTCCTGGCATCGGCCGCTGGCATCCTGATTGCCATTTTGCTCACCTACTCGGAAATCGCCCGTCAGGCGCTGTTTCCAAACCTGGTTTTTTTTCAGCTGATCCCCAAGATCGCTCTCGCGCCGCTCTTCATCATGTGGCTGGGGATCGGTTCGCAATCCAGGTTGGCATTTTCGGTGTTCATCAGCATTTTTCCGATCATCATCGCCACGACCGCCGGCCTGTCAGCGGCCGATCCCAACGCGGTTCGGCTCTGCCGTTCGCTCACCGCGAGCGAGTGGCAGATCTTCACCAACGTACGCTTCCCAAGCGCCCTGCCCTACATCTTCAGCGGCATGAAAATCGGCATCACACTGTCGATCATCGGCGTGATCATCGGCGAGTTCATCACCTCGCAACGGGGCCTTGGCTACCTGATCATTTTCGCCACCTCACGGGCTGACACGGTGGTGGCGATGTCTGCCATCGTAGTCCTCTGCGCAAGCGGCCTCCTGCTTTACGGCGCCGTCGCGCTTGCTGAAAAATTCACCGACCGTCGCTACGGCGTGCCGCGCGGCTGATTTCTCGAACGGAGACTCCACCTTGGATCTGCAACTGACCGGCAAGACCGTGCTGATCACGGGCGCCTCAAAAGGTATTGGCCTTGCGGCCGCCCGCGCTTTCGCAGCTGAAGGCTGCCACCTGCACCTCACCGCGCGAAGCGGCGATGCGCTGGCTCAAACCCGGGACGAGCTCCAGTCCCAGCATGGTGTACGGGTCAGCGTGCATGTGCTCGACATGGCCGACCACGCCCGCCTGGGGCAATTGGCCGCCGACTGCGCCGACACCGACATCCTGATCAACAACGCGGGCGAAATTCCTTCGGGGCCAATCGAGTCGCTCGATGAAGCCATCTGGAAGCGCAGCTACGACGTCAAGCTCTTCGGCTACATGTTCCTCACCCGTCATCTTTATACGCGGATGAAAGCGCGCGGCAGCGGCGTGATCCTGAACGATATCGGCAACTCCGGCGAAAACTGGGACGCCAACTATGTGGCGGGCAGCACCGCTAACGCCGCTCTCATGGCTTTCACCAAAGCGCTAGGTGGCGTCAGTCTTGACTATGGCGTGCGCGTGCTCGGTGTAAACCCCGGTCCCGTCGATACCGAGCGGATGATCAAGATCAACAAGCGGCGCGCCATCGACGTCTATGGCGATGAGTCAAAGTGGGACAGCCTGCATCAGCACTACCCCGGCCAACGCGCTGCAAGCGCCGAGGAAATCGCTGATCTGATGTTGTTTCTGTGTTCACCACGCGCAGGCTATATAAGCGGC
>JAGWXN010000385.1 GCA_018969885.1 Betaproteobacteria bacterium
CGGCCCGCCGCTTTCAGCTGCTGCTCGGTTTGGCCGACCCATGCAATTTCGGGTGAGGTGTAAATCACCCAGGGAATGCAGTTGTAGTCAATGTGCGGTTTCTGACCCGCGATCAACTCGGCAACCATCACCCCTTCGTCTTCGGCTTTATGCGCGAGCATGGGACCGCGCACCACATCGCCGACCGCCCAAATACCAGGCACCGCGGTGCGACAGCCCTCGTCCACCGGAATGAACCCGCGGGCGTCGGTTGCGAGACCGACTGCGTCAAGACCCAGACCATCGGTGTTGGGCACCCGACCCACTGACACAATCAGACGGTCGCACTCCAGGGTCTGCGCCGCGCCCGCTGAATCGGTCCAGGCAATGCTCAAGCCCTTGCCACTGCGCGTCACCTCACCAATGCGGGCACCGAGATGGATCGCAAGCCCCTGCTTGGTGAACTGCTTCCAGGCTTCCTTGCGCACTGCTTCGTCTGCCGCTGCCAGGAACTCGGGTAGCGCCTCGAGGATGGTGACCTCGCTGCCAAGACGACGCCAGACCGAACCGAGCTCTAGACCGATGACACCGGCCCCGATCACGCCCAGCCGCTTCGGAACCTCGCCGAGCGCCAGTGCGCCCTCGTTATCGCAGATCAGTTGATTGTCCACCGGGATCGATGGCAGGTGACGCGCTTTGGAGCCGGTGGCGAGGATGACCTGCGCCGCGTCGCAGCTGACCGGGTCGCCCTCTCCGCTCACCTCGACCAGGAAGCGGCCGTCGCGCGTCCCGGTCAGTCGGCCATGCCCTTTGAGCCAGGTGATTTTGTTCTTTCGGAACAGAAACTCGATACCCTTGGTCATCTTGCCAACGATGCCGTCCTTGCGGCTCATCATCTTGGCAACATCAACGCTCGCGCCTTTGACCGAAATGCCGTGATCGGCTGCGTCGTGCTGCATCGATTCGAACATTTCCGAGGAGGCAAGCAGGGCTTTGGAGGGAATGCAGCCCACGTTGAGGCAGGTGCCACCCAGTGCGGCCTCACCGCGCGGGTTACGCCACTGCTCAACGCAGCCTACCTTCATACCGAGCTGCGCTGCGCGAATGGCTGCGATGTAGCCGCCGGGCCCGGCGCCGATCACGATCAGATCAAAGGTCTGTGACATGGCTGGTTCTCCGCCGTTCAGATATCGAGCAACAGGCGGGCAGGATCTTCCAGCGCATCCTTGATGGACACCAGGAATAGCACCGCCTCGCGACCGTCAATGATCCGATGGTCGTATGACATCGCGAGGTAATTCATGGGCCGAATAACGATCTGGCCGTTCTCGACCACCGCACGATCCTTGGTCGCATGCACGCCCAGAATGGCAGATTGCGGCGGGTTGATGATGGGCGTGGAAAGCATCGAACCGAACACGCCACCGTTACTGATCGAGAACGTGCCGCCAGACAGTTCCTCGATCCCGAGCTTGCCATCCTGGGCTCGCTTACCGAAATCGGCGATTGCTTTCTCGGTTTGCGCGAAGCTCAGCTGATCGGCATCACGCAGCACCGGCACCACCAGTCCGCGGGGCGAGCCCACCGCCACACCAATGTCAAAGAACCCGTGATACACAATGTCAGAGCCATCGATCGAGGCATTGACCAAGGGGTATTTCTTGAGCGCGTGGACAGCCGCTTTGACGAAAAATGACATGAAGCCCAGTCGAACACCATGATCTTTCTCGAAGCGATCCTGGTATTTCTTGCGCAGATCCATGACCGGCTGCATGTTCACTTCATTGAAGGTCGTGAGAATGGCATTGGTCGCCTGCGACTGGAGCAGGCGCTCAGCGACCCGCTGCCGCAGTCGTGACATCGGAACCCGCTGCTCGGGCCGCCCTTCGGTGAGGCGCTCGATATCAACCGGGGCCTTCACAACCGGCAGCGCGCCGGTGGGCGCGCCAGTGGGGATCGGCGCCTGGATCGGTGCGCGGCTCTGTGCCGCCACGGCGCCAATGACATCCCCCTTGGTTATCCGCCCGTCACGGCCGGTTCCCCCGACCTGCGAGGCAGCAAGCCCTGACTCGGCCATCATCTTCGCTGCGGCAGGCATCGCGATCCCTGCCTTCGCCTGCGAGGCTGGCGCCGCCGAAGCAGCGGGCGCGGGGGCAGCGGCTGCCGCAGCCGCCGGTGCGGGCGCAGCAGTTGCCGCCGTACCTGCCGACGCTTCGGTATCGATGGTCGCGATCACCTCACCCGAAACCACGGTGGCCCCGTCGCCCTTCACCACCGACACCAGCACACCCGCGGAGGGCGCGGGTAACTCGAGCACGACCTTGTCGGTTTCGACATCGATCAGATTTTCATCGCGAGCCACGGCCTCGCCCGGCTTTTTGTGCCACTGCAGCAGGGTCGCTTCGGCGACCGATTCGGATAGTTGTGGAACCTTGACTTCAATCAGAGCCATCGGAGTTCTCCGGTATCTGTTATGTGTATTTGAACGAATGGATGTGTGCAACCGCGGACCGCGCCATCAAAGCGCGGCCCGGTCGCAACATGATCGGAATCAGCTCGCCTTGCGACTGCGCGTACGCGACTCACCAAACGCAGCAGCGATCAGGTCCTTCTGCTGTGCGTAGTGTTTGTCGTAGTAGCCAACGGCCGGCGATGCCGACGCGGGACGCCCCGCGTAGCTGAGCGTCTGGCCCTCTCGCAGCACCTCGCCAAGATGGTGCTGCGCGTAGAACCAGGCCCCCTGATTTTGCGGCTCGTCCTGACACCACACCACCTGCGTGGCGGCGCTGAACTTGCGCATCTCGGCCTCGAACGCCTTGTGCGGGAAGGGATAAAGCTGCTCGACTCGGACCAGCGCAATGTCGTCAAGCTTGCGCTCGCGTCGGGCGACAAGCAGGTCGTAGTAGACCTTACCGGTACAGACCACCACACGCTTGACCTTCTTCGCCTCGATAGCGGGATCGGTTTCGCCGATGACCGTTCGGAATTCGCCCTTCGCGAGATCGTCAAGACTGGATACCGCTTCTTTGTTTCGCAGCAGCGACTTCGGCGTGAATAGCACCAGCGGCTTTCTGAACATGCGCACCATCTGTCGGCGCAGCACATGGAAAATCTGCGCAGGCGTGGTGGGCTGACAGACCTGCATGTTGTGCTCGGCGCACAGCTGCAGGAAGCGCTCAATACGCGCCGATGAATGCTCGGGGCCCTGGCCCTCGTAGCCGTGCGGGAG
>JAGWXN010000386.1 GCA_018969885.1 Betaproteobacteria bacterium
GGGGTGCACGGGCTTCAGATCGCACGCGGGGCGGGCGCTCAGGTGTTTGCGGTCACCACCTCACCCGACAAGGCCGAGCGGCTGCGGCAGTGGGGCGCGCATGAAGTGGTGGTCTGCGGTCGCGGCGAGGATTTCTCCGCGCAGATCAAGGAACTCACGAATGGCGAGGGCGTTGATGTTGTGATCGACAACGTGGGCAGTGTGCTGTTTGAGCCCACGCGCCGAAGCCTGGCCATGGGCGGGCGATGGATTTTCGTGGGTCAGCTGACGGGTGACTTTGTGCGACTGAACCCGGCGCAACTGTTTCTGCGCGACATCACGATTCGTAGCGTGATCAGCACGTCTCGCAACCAGCTGCAGGATGCGTTGTCGTTGGTGCAGCAGGGGATGGTGAAGCCGGTGATCACTGGCGAACTTCCGCTCGAGCGCGCGGCCGATGCGCACCGTGTGCTCGAGGCAGGGCAGGCATTCGGGCGGATGCTGCTGCGGCCAGGGTTGCGCGAGCCCGCCTGAGGGCTTGCTAGCGGGGGCCTAGCGTTTTCCGCTTGAGAGATAGATCACCGAGCCCACCACCATCAGCGCACCCACAATCTGGTGGGGAGCCGCCGTCTGACCGAGGGCGACCCAGGCGATTAACATGGCCGAGATCGGTTCGATGTTCATGATGGGCGAGTTGTTCACCGCGCCGATACGCGGCAACACCACGAAGAGCGCGGTGATGGCGGTGCCATACAGTACGGTGAGGAGGCCGAGCCCGAGCCAGCCCTCGTTATCCACCGGTAGCTGCAGCCCCTCGCCAGCGAGGGCAGCGGTGCCTGCGATAATCGCAACCACGGTCATGGTGAGCATGCTGCGCAATCGCCCGTCGACCGATCCGAGCCAGGCCTGGGTGAGCAGCATGGCCGACCCGAAGGTGAGGGCTGCGCCCAAGGCGAAGGCCACGCCCGCCAGCATGGTGTCGCCCGTGACCGGCCCGCGCGCGAGCCAGCCCACGGCGTCGAGCGCGAGGACCAGACCGCTCAGGATCACCGGCATCATGAAGAGCGTGCGTCGCGATGGACGCTCCCCGCCGGAGAGCCACGAGAGGAGCGCGATCACGATCGGGAACGTGTTGAAAGTGAGAAGCGCGAGTGCGACGGGAAGCCTTGCAACCGCGGCATAAAGGCAGTAGCTCTGGGCGGCGATCAGAACGCCCACAAGCGCCGCGCGAAGCAGCGTGGTACGAGGCAGCCGGAGCGAAACGCCCGACAGCATCAGCAGGCCGAACACCGCAAGCGCGGTGACGGCCGACCGGACGGTGACTGCGGTGAGCACCGTGACACCGTGGTCGAAGGCGAGTCGGGCGGCCACGTGGTTACTGCTGAAGAGGAAGGCAATGACAACGAGCAGCGCGGCCCCGATCCAGCGCGGGATCGGTCGCTGCGCAGTAGCGGTAGGGGGCGAGCTCATGCCGCGGATCTTACTCCGGCGTAGAACGATCGCTTGCGGTACGCTTGCGGCCTCGCATTCATCGACCCTTCTTTTCGGCACACGGAGCACCCCATGCATTTCGATACTGCAACCAACCAGCACGGCATGCGCCATGATCCATTCAAGGCAGTGGTGGTCCCGCGCCCGATCGGCTGGATCGGAAGCGTCTCGCCCGAGGGCGTAAATAATCTCGCCCCTTACAGTTTCTTTAACGCCATCGCCGACAAGCCGCCTATGGTGATGTTCTCGTCCCAGGGCTACAAGGACAGTCAGCGCAATATCGAGGCCACAGGCGAGTTCACCTGTTCGCTCGCCACCCGCGCGCTCACGCAGCAGATGAATATGAGCTCGGCGCCAGTCTCGGCCGAGGTGGACGAGTTTCTGCTCGCGGGCCTCACCGCCGTGCCGGGGCACTATGTGCGCGCGCCGCGTGTGGGCGAGAGCCCGGTTGCGCTCGAGTGCAAGCTCTGGAAGATGTTTCGCCTCCCGGGGCCGGGCGGCGAGGGTGAGTCGAGCTATACGCTCATCATTGGCCGCGTGGTGGGGATGTACATCGATGATGCGGTGATTCGTAATGGCCGGGTGGACATTGCTGCGCTTCAGCCGCTCGCGCGCCTGGGCTACATGGATTATTCGTTTCTCAGTGCCGAGAATATGTTTGAGTTGAATCGGCCGAGTGCGAGTGCCGATGGCAAGAGCGCACAGGTGGAGAGTAAGCCGTGGGATGGGGTGTATCGCTGACTAGGGACGTCCGGATATAGGTGACTTCTGACTCGCAACGACATCCTCTACGATGCCGCGTTGAGGAATTTGCAGATACCCGGCAGAGCGTCTTTGGCGCGTGATCCGAGAGCCTATCTTTGGGACGCGCGTGAGGCAGCGAAATCGATTCTGATCTTTACTCAAGATCTTGATGCAGCCGGATATTCAGCGAGCGACCTGATTCGGGCTGCGGTCGAGCGCAAGTTTGAGGTCATTGAGAGTCCCTAAGTCAGCTGGCGAAGCAGGATTCAACGATCGCAGCGAGAATCCCCGACCTTGCGCAGATCGTCGCATTTCGGAACCAGTTGATTCACGGCTACGCAACTGTGAACGCGGCGACAGGCTGGAATACGGTATGGTTTGGAAACCTCAAACATGGCATCAATACCCAAACGCAAAACGTCTCTGACTTTGAGTGCTGAAGTTTTGGATTGTGCAAAGGCACTCGACATCAACGTGTCTGCCGTAGCCGAAGCGGCGCTGAAGAATGCCGTGACCAGTGCCAGGCGAGCGCAATGGCTTGAGGAAAACGCGGAGGCCTTTGAGGCGCAAGCGGCTTGGCACGAGCGCCGTGGACACCCTCTGGCGGACATCATTAGCGCGCCAGGGGGCTCCTCGTGGAGCGCATGACCCGCTTCGACGTGGCTGAATACAACGGCATAAAGATGGTGGTGGTCGAAAGCGATCCGCTGCCGCTCGACCCAGCCGTGGTGGTGGTTCCTCTTTTGTCAGACTACCCAGCAGTGAAGGACCTGAACCCAGAAGTGCTGCACGCTGGCCAGAGATGGGTGCTTGCCACTCGCCTGATCGCTGCGGTAAGACGCTCGAGTTTGAGTCGCGTTGGCAGCGTGGCAGACCAAGGGGACCGAATCACTCGTGCGGTTGATGTCTTGATGGCTGGGGTGTAAAGAAGCCGCCGGCCCCTGGAACCATCGGACAAATTGGCTTTCACCCACGGTTACACGT
>JAGWXN010000387.1 GCA_018969885.1 Betaproteobacteria bacterium
CGAAGCCCGCCCAGACCGCGTTGGCGGGCATGCCGAGCACGAGCGCGCGTATGTCGGGATGGCGGATGGCCAGCAGTTGGGCGACCTCCGTGCCGCGGGACCAGGCGGCGATGGCGATGCGATCGGGGTCGACCTCGGGCCGCGCCTTCAGCCAGGCGAGCGCGCGCTCGAAGCGTTCGAGGGGCATGTCGACCATCCGCGCAGGCAGGCCGGGGCCGCGGTGATACGCGAGGTGAAGCGCCGCGTAGCCTTCGCCCTTCAGCGCCCGTGCCAGCCCCGTCATCTCGCTGCCGAGGCCGCCTTCGCTGCCGCCGAGGACGAGGATGGCGGGCTGCCGTCCGGGGGCAGTTGGCGGGTAGTAGTTGGCGAGCAGGCCGTCATCTGTGACGCGGCTGCCGTCCGGGGCGGGGTTGATGAGTTCGGCCTTCGGGATCCATGGCTTGGCGTACCAGACCCATCCGGCGCCTGCGAGGACCAGTACCAGCAAGCCCGCAAATGCATATCCAATGCGACGAACCCAGACCATGTTTCAATGCCTCTCCCGGTGTTGAAAGGCAGGTGCGCTGCGACGGGTCCGCTTGATACGGGGACATGTTGACGCTTCCTGCCCAAGTTTCAGCGGGCAGTCTAAACCCTGACCTTGCGTCAGGGGCAAGGGGGTAATGCCCCTGTCGCGCACAGGTCCTTATCCGGCGGGCGCGGTCCGGCAGCCTCAGGATGCGGGGCACTTCTTCTGATCACTGATCTGGTCGAGGTACTCACGGGCGACGGGGACGGGCGTAAATGCGTGTTCGGCGGCGAGCTGGAGGAATTCACGGGCGCGGCATGGGTCGGCCTTCACGCCTCTTCCGTCCAGCAGCATGCGGCCCAGACGGAACCACACCGGGGGCACTGTTGCGCGGGACAGTTGCTCGTATTGTGCAGCGGCCGCCGCTTCGTCTTGCGCGACGTCCAAACCCAGTTCCTGTGCCTGGGCGAGCAGCGCGCGTGCATCCGCATTGCCGCGTGCAGCACCCTCACGGATCAAGGCGAGTGAACGTGCGCGGTCAGGGGAGGTTGCCAGGCCACGTTCTGCCATGTGGGCCGCAAAGAGAAGCATCGAAGGATCGCGTTTTGCTTCGTCCGCGAGATAGGTCTGCGCCCGCGCAAGATCGGGCTCAACGCCGGGCGCACCGAATACCAGAACCTCGGCCAGGCGCCTGCGTGCGTCGATGAAGGGCGCGCCGTCCTCCTGGCGGCTCAGGCCCGCGAGTTCCTCGAGCCAGGCCTTGGCCTCGGTGCCCGTTGGCATGACATCGGTCGTTCCGCCGCAGAGATTGTTCGTCCACATGTTGACGAGATTGTAGCGGGCGACGATCACGTCCATGTTGGGGTCGGTCGCGCGCGCCAGGGTGATATGCCGGCTGCCCAGCGTCTCGCACTTCGCCACGTCAAACATGGGGACGTCGTTCTCTGCCAGCCCGACAAGCTCGGCCTGGAATGAGGCGGGGAGACGGGACAGCACGAGGCGCTGGTCGGGCTCGTTCGAAACGGTGACGCGCAGTTCCGCGCGGGCGCTCGTGATGAGGCTGAGGGAGACCAGGCATGACAGAAGCAACAGGATGCGCATGTTTCCTCCACGGGTCATCCAACGCTGCCACTTTCCGACGCACCAGTGCAAGGGCTGTTGAAGGAAAAAATGTGTCGCGGGGATGTGCCAGGGATAGGCGGAGCCCTAAAGAGGTTTCAACACGAAGGGCACGAAGCGCACGAATGAGACGGTCGAAGAACGAAATTTCGTGTGCTTCGTGTTCAAACTTACCCGGAAGGATTTCGAGCGGCGACCTGTCTGATACGGGGACATAACAAACCGGTCTGAACAGTGCCCTGCGCGGGAATCGCGTGACAGGTTCGTGAAACGCAAGCGGAAATGCGGGCTTGTTTGCGCTCGACCTGCTTGCGTGCGATTTCAACAAAGCATCATTGATCATTCACGGTGCATTGATGCGCAGGGATCATTTGTCCCGCGCGGCTGAAAGGGCTGCGTCGTTTCCTCTTGCAGTTGTTCTTTCAAAAAGGAATTCTTCAATGAGCACCATTCGTATGTTTGCGGCGGCGTCCATGATTGCGGCCACCATGCCGGCTTTCGCGGGTTCGGGCGGTTCACTATTCGACTTTCCGCGCCTTGTCGTCAGCTATGCCGACATCAACCTGGCCACCCAAAGTGGCGCCGAACTCATGCTTCGCAGGATCTCTCTCGCCGCAAGGCAGGTTTGCGGTGACCGCGCCGGGATTCGAGATACGGCCGAGCGTCGCGAGATCCGGAACTGTGTGCGTGTTGCATCGGCAAACGCCGTGAAGGACATCAACGCGCCCATGTTGACTGCCGTTTTCGAAGGTCGTATGGCGCGCGGTTATGACTACGCCCTGGACGTGACACGCTAGCCGGCTCGGTCTGGTTCGGTGTCGCGCCCGGTCAATGGGCGCGGCGCCACCTTTCCCGGCATGACGTTCCTGCTTTGAAATTTCGGGCGCAAGGTGGTCGAGAGGCCTGTATAGTCATGCAGGCCAAAGACGTTTCCGTGTGTCATGAGGTGAAGCGTGGAACAGTTCGTGAGTGATATC
This sequence comes from Betaproteobacteria bacterium, assembly GCA_018969885.1. Next base: position 2,605 of record JAGWXN010000387.1, read on the forward strand.
GGCAGGGGCGTAGCTGGTTCAGCCAGCACCGCGCTGGCAGCCTTCAATGCGTTCTTCTTTGCGCTCATTCTGGCCGCGCCGGCGGTGGCCTGGATGGCCTATTTGCCTGTTGAACGCAGGTTCGGCATTGTGGCGCGGTCTCACGTGGCGAGCGTTATCGCAGGAACGTTGCTTGCGCTTCTGGCGAGCCTTTGCTTTGCGATGTTGTCCCGGTTTCTCCATGGCTGGATCGTGAGTGGCTACCGCTGGGAGTTTTATGCTCCCTATGCGGCACTCGTCCTCGTGCTTGTCGCCATGGGTGTGCAGTTGTCGGCTCGGTCAAGCTTCTCGTCGCAGCGGGCGGCAGGGCTTGCTGCTGCGGCATTGACGCTTTTTCTCCTGGTTGAGTTGATGAAGCTCTCGTGACCGGATGTGATCGGGCTGGGCTGGCGCTGTATCGACACAAAAGCGTCAAGCGTGCGGCGTAGCGTGGCGTTCGAATTTTGGGGGCTTGGGAAATGAGGCTGGTGTTGTTCGGACCGCCGGCGGTCGGCAAGGGGACGCAGGCGGCGCGCCTGTCGGCGACGCACGGGATTCCGCATCTGTCG
>JAGWXN010000388.1 GCA_018969885.1 Betaproteobacteria bacterium
CGTTGCAACGGGCGAATTCGACGTTGAGCTACATCAGCCGGTGGATCTTGAGTCGCGAGTGACCAGCCCCACCGTATCACTGCCCGGCCGTATCAGCGTGCTGGCTGACACGGACAGCGCACTCACCTTCGCAGGCAACGCCTTCGGCACTGGCACGGCCAGCATTCGTGCGGTGATCGCCACCGAAAACGGCGCTATCAACGTCACCGGCATCGCTGCGGGCAGCTCGGGCACGCTGACTGTTTCAGTGGGTGGCGACAATCAAACCGTCACCGTCAGCGCGTTCACCGCTGCCTCTGGCGGCGGCAGCCGGTCCTTCACGGGCTCAGCTGCCGCCCTCAGCGAGCTGTTCGCCGAAGCGGGCGCCGCTGCGCGCGTGTTCGTCAACGGCTCCGCGCAGCAGTCGCTCAAGCTCACGACGGAGCTGCTCGACAGCGGCTCCGTGGCGGCCTCAACCACCGCCACCATCGCGCTCTACGGCGCGCTGCCAGGCGCTCAGGACCAGAGCGTGCCGACGCTCGTACGCGTCCCGTCCAAGGTCTGGGTCACACCTGGCACCGCCAGCACGGTTCGCTTTGACAATGCGGCGCTAAGCGGCGCCGCCTCGGGTACGCTGCTTGAAATGCGCCTGTCGCTCCCCGGCACGGGCTTAACGCTCGGCGCGCAGCCGGGCCTTGCGCTGGAGGCGCCCTCGGGCGGCAGCCTGGCTGTGACCAGCGTCTCCACCAGTGCCACCATGCTGGTGGTTCGCGGTACCGCCGCTGAACTCGCCGCGCTGTTGCGGGCCGAGTCCACCGCGGGCCGCATTGTGTATACCGGCCCCGGCAGGCTCAACAATAACGGCGCGCTCACGCTCGACCTGCGCCTTGTCAGCGTGCCGGCGGGCGTCACCGCGGCGCTCACAGATGCTCAGCTGCAGGCCGCCCTGCAGTCTCATGTGTCGATTACGCTCGGCGAATCGCTGCAGCCTGACTCGTCCAACGCCGGCGCGGGTAAAGCGCTCGACCAAACCGTTGAAGTCACCCCAGGCGCGTGGGCGCCGCTGGTCTTTGCCAGCAATGCCTTCGCAGGCACAGGGAATCTGTCGGTCACGTTTGTGTTGTCGCACACATCGGGCGACAAGCTGCTGGGCTGGGATGCGGTTCCTGACGCGCTTGCCAGTGCGCTCACGCTCGCCACAGGTGCCTCGTTCACCACCGCAGTCACTGCTTCTGGCACGGGCACCCAGCTGCGCCTTACTGGAAGCGTGTCCGCAATCAACAGCTATCTGTCGGGTGCTGCGCGCCTGAAGGTTCGAGCGGATGCCGATACGTCGATCACCGTAACCACGTCCACGCACGGCGCGGATGACGCCGCAGGGACCGTCGACGACATCACCAGCATCGCCACCATCGCTGTCGACCATGTACCCGTGCCCGCTGCCACCGCAGGCGTGCTACCCGCGCTCGGGCTCAAGCTCCCCGCGCAGCTCACCGTTGCACCGATCACCGCAACCGTGACACCACTTGCGATCGCGGATGCGCCACTCACCGGCAACACCGCCGACACGCTCACGCTCGACCTGAGCGTACCGGCGAGCACCGGTACGTTGACCGCGCAGGCGGCCACCGGCATCACGATCGTCACTGGCAGCGGCACAGCGCTGCGCGTCACCGGCACGCTCTCATCGCTTAACAATTGGCTGACCAGCGGCGGCGTGCGCTATGTAGGCCCCGAAGCCACGCTCAGCGTGACGTTCAGCCATACCGTGGGTGCGGCTTCGCAGTCGCTCCTCGGAACGCTGGTGTTAAAGCCTGCCATCGCGCAGGCACCAGCGCTTGCGCTTGCCCAAAGCCATCCCATTGCTGCCTCCAACACCTCCAGCCTGATGCTGGGCGCTGCGCCCATCTCGGGTGGCGCGCAGCAGGTGAGCGCAGTGTTTGCGGTACAGCAGGGCAGCTTCGCGGCGCCCGACCCCACAGGCCTCGCGTCAGCCACTCAGAGCAACAACGACCAGACCCTGACGTTGACCGGATCGGTGTCGCAGATCAATACCTGGCTTGCAGCGGGCAAGCTTCGCTATGCGGCGGGCGCGCTCGCAAACGGCGCCTCGGTCGATCTGCAGGTATCCGTGACCAATGTGGATGCGCTGGACGACTCCGGCTTTGCACGCGCGGCCTCGGCACGCGTGGCGCTGGTGGCGACTGCTGCCAGCGAGACCGCAGGCCCTGCGTCGCTTGGCCTGGCATTGCCTGAAAGCCTGCGCGCGCTGTCCGCAAGCGGCACCGTGACGGCGCTTGTGCTGCCCGGCACGCCGCTCGCAGGCGCCATCGACAACACCGCTACGACCACCGACGACTACACGCTCACGCTCACGGTATCGCAGGGAACGCTTTCGGCGCTGAGCGGCACGCTCACCGATACTGACGCGTCCGCCAACCAGCTGGTGGTCACCGGTGGCATCGATACGCTGAATGCGTTCCTCAGTTCCGGTGCGCTGCGATACAGCGGAACAGGCGGCACGCTGACCACCGTGTTGTCGCGCGGCGAGCAGAGTGTGCGCGGTTCGCTCAACCTCGTGGGCACAGCGGAACTGCTGCCGCCCGTGAGCCTGCTGCCCGGCGCGATCGGCGTGGTGCCTGATGCGGCAAGCCCCATCGTGTTTGCAGCCGATGCGCTGGGCTCTGACACCTCGCGCCTGCGTGTGACGCTGTCGGTCTCGGGTGATGGCAGCTTCTCGGCCGCAAGCGTTGGCACACCAGGCACCGATGCCAACGCGGTCGTGGTAAGCGGAAGCGGCACGACCAGCGCAAGCTTCACGGGCAGCGCATCGGCGCTCAGTGCCTACTTCGCAAACGCCAGCCGAATCGCCTACACAGGCGTTGCCACTCAGACGATGACGGTTCTCGTGGAGCGGCTCTCGAGCGATTCGCCGCCTACCACGCTGGCCTCTAGCCGAGCATCGGTACAGCTCTACGGCGCATCGCGCCTGGGTGAATCGGCCCCCGTGATAACCGGGTTGCCCACCACGCTCTGGATCACCGCGAACACCAGCTCGAACCTGCGCTTTACGGGTGCGGCAATTGCCAACACGCCCGCCACAGAGGTGCTCACCCTTACGCTGAGCCTGCCCGCAGGCAATGATGGGCTCGCGCTGGGCGACCAGCCCGGGCTTGCTGCCACCGCT
>JAGWXN010000026.1 GCA_018969885.1 Betaproteobacteria bacterium
ATGAGCAAGTCGCTGGGCAACGTGATCGCGCCGCAGAAAGTATCCGACAGCTTAGGGGCGGAGATCCTCCGCCTTTGGGTGGCGAGCACCGATTACTCCGGTGAGCTCTCGCTCTCCGATGAAATCCTCAAGCGGGTAGTTGAAGCCTATCGACGGATCCGGAACACGCTGCGATTTCTCCTGGCGAACGTATCCGACTTCGACATTGAACGCGACGCCGTGCCGGTGGCGGACATGCTCGAGATCGACCGCTATGCGCTCGCGCTCGCCGCCCGCTGGCAGCAGGCCATCACCGCCGACTATGAGCGCTATGAATTTCATCCGGCCATTGCACGAATCCAAACCTTTTGCTCCGAAGATCTGGGTGCCTTCTATCTCGACATCCTCAAAGACCGCCTCTACACCACCGCTACCGGCTCGCGCGCCCGCCGCTCGGCCCAAACCGCGATCTGGCATGTCACCAGTGCGCTGCTGCGTCTAATCGCACCGGTCCTGTCGTTCACCGCCGAAGAGGCCTGGCCGATGTTCGCACCGGCGCGCCATCAGGCGGGGGGCGAAACCATCTTCACTGAGGTCTGGCACAGCTTCCCCGAGGTGCCCGATGCCGACACCCTCATCAGCCGCTGGACACGACTGCGCGAAATTCGCGCGGAGGTGCTGCGCGAACTCGAAGCTGTTCGGGGAGCAGGCGCTATCGGCTCATCGCTTGCCGCCGAAATCGAGATCAGCGCAGACGGTGACGACCTCGCGCTGCTCGACTCACTCGGTGACGATCTGCGCTTTGTCATGATCACGTCGCAGGCGCAGGCGCGTGCCGCAGCACCCGGCACCGCCACGCCAGGGATTCGCGTCACCGCCAGCGCCCAGACAAAATGCGAGCGCTGCTGGCACTGGCGAAGCGATGTCGGGCACGACTCCGCGCGCCCCGGCCTTTGCGGGCGCTGCGTGGCTAATCTGTTCGGCGCGGGCGAGCCCCGACGCTTTGCCTGAGCGACTGCATCCATGCCCAGTCGCAAGACATCGGTTCGAGCAGGGTTTGCCCGCTGGGTGGCGCTCGCGCTCGCGCTGGTACTCGTCGATCAACTCACCAAGCAGGCCGTGCTGCTGTCGTTCAAGCTGGGCGAGCGGATGCCGGTCATGCCCGGGTTTTTCGATCTCACGCTGCTCTTTAACCGCGGCGCGGCCTTCAGTCTGCTCGCCGATGCGGGCGGCTGGCAACGCTGGCTATTCATCGGCATCGGCGTGGCGGCCACCGCCTTCATCGGCTGGATGCTCTGGCGCCACGGCTCACAGCGGCTGTTCTCGTTCGCGCTCTCGCTTATTCTGGGCGGCGCGATCGGCAATATTATCGATCGCGTACTGCGCGGCGAGGTGGTCGATTTCCTGCTCTTCTACTGGCGCGGCTGGCACTTCCCGGCCTTCAATGTGGCCGACAGTGCGATCACAATAGGCGCTGCGCTCCTGATCATCGATGAGTTGCTGCGCGTGCGACGCTCTCGTTAACGCCCAGTGCTTCGGTGATCAGATAGATTCAGGACCTTCCCTCAAACGGGCGGTAAGCGGCAAGCACGGAGAATGTCATGGGGATCAGCGGCAAGCGGATCGTGCTGGGAGTCACCGGCGGCGTAGCAGCCTACAAGGCGGCGGTGCTCACTCGTGAGTTGCAGCGCGCAGGCGCCCGCGTGCAGGTGGTCATGACCGAGGCTGGCGCCCGCTTTGTGGGGCCTGCCACCTTCCAGGCGCTGACCGGCGAGCCCGTGTTCGTTGACCAGTGGGACACGCGCATTGCCAACGGCATGGCACATATCGAGCTCTCAAGGGCCGCCGACGCGATCGTGATTGCCCCGGCCAGCGCCGATTTCATCGCCTCGCTTGCCCAGGGCCGGGCCGGCGACCTTCTCGCCACGTTGTGTCTCGCGCGCGAGTGTCCGCTCGCAGTGGCTCCGGCGATGAACCGACAGATGTGGGAAAACCCCGCCACGCAGCGCAATGTGCAGCAACTCCGAGACGATGGCATCGAGGTGATCGGCCCCGATAGCGGCGATCAGGCCTGCGGCGAAACCGGAATGGGCCGAATGCTCGAGCCCGATGCCCTGGTCGAGGCGGTTGGCGCCTGGCTCGCCCCCAAGCGGCTCGCTGGTCGCAGCGTGCTGCTCACGGCCGGCCCCACGTTCGAACCGATTGATCCGGTGCGCGGCATCACCAATCGTTCGTCGGGCAAGATGGGCTTTGCCATCGCGCGGGCGTGTGTGGCGGCAGGGGCCGACGTCACGCTGGTGGCCGGACCCGTTTCACTTCCCACCCCCTGGGGGGTACGCCGTATCAATGTTCAGTCCGCCCAGCAGATGCACGACGCGGTCCATAGCGAGCTCAACACGGCCAGCGCCGCAGCGCGTGCCCACGACCTCTTCATCGCGGTCGCCGCGGTGGCCGACTGGCGCCCGGCCAACTACCGCGACAGCAAGATCAAAAAAACCGACGGCAATGCGGTTCCCGAGCTCGCCTTCGCCCAAAACCCCGACATCCTCGCGAGCGTCGCGCGGCGCGCGCACCCGCCCTATTGCGTGGGCTTCGCCGCCGAGAGCGAATCACTGGAAGCCCACGGCCTCGACAAGCTGGCTCGCAAAGGCATTCCGATGCTGGTTGCCAACATCGGTCATGAAACCTTCGGGCTTGACGACAACGAGCTGCTCATCCTCGAGCACGGTAGCCAGACGCGACTCGCGCGCGCGCCCAAAGCGCTGCTCGCCCATGAACTGGTGCGACACATCGCCGAGCGGCTCAGCTGACGTCGACCGGCTTTTTCACAGGAAAATTCGATGCAGGTTGATCTTAAAATTCTTGACGAGCGGGTACGGGCCTCCCTGCCCGCCTACGCCACTGCAGGCAGCGCCGGACTGGATTTGCGCGCGTGTCTGGATGCACCGCTCACGCTGCAGCCCGGCGACGCGCAGCTCATCCCCACCGGATTAGCCATGCATCTGGCCAACCCTGGTTATGCCGCGATGATCCTGCCTCGGTCAGGGCTGGGCGCGAAAAACGGTATCGTGCTGGGCAACCTGGTTGGCCTGATCGACTCGGACTACCAGGGCCCACTGATGGTCTCGTGCTGGAACCGCGGCCGCGATGCGTTCACCATCAATCCGCTAGACCGGATCGCACAGATGGTCATCGTGCCCGTGGTGCAGGCGCAGTTCCGGGTGGTCGAAGGTTTTGATGCAAGCAGCCGTGGCGAAGGCGGCTTCGGAAGCACCGGGCGAAGCTGAGTCATTCGGCACGGATCGCTGCCACACCGATTCAGGCCGCCCGCTGTGCCTCGATCAATTGATCGAGCTTCGCCGAATCGGCTGCAAACAGTCGGATGCCTTCAGCCAGCTTTTCGGTGGCCATCGCGTCATCGTTGACCGCAAACCGAAAATGCTTTTCATCAAAACGCACGCGCTCAATCGTGAGTGTCCGGGCTCGGTCGGCATCGAGCTGCCGGGGTACCGGCACATCGCTTTGCCGAAGCTGCTCGAGAAGCTCAGGGCTGATGGTGAGCAGGTCGCATCCCGCCAGCGCGAGAATCTGGCCGGTATTGCGAAAGCTCGCCCCCATCACTTCGGTCGCATAACCAAACTTCTTGTAGTAATCGAAGATGCGGCGCACTGACAGCACGCCCGGGTCCTGCTCAGGCGCAAAATCATGACCGTCACGCTTGCGATACCAGTCCATGATGCGACCGACGAACGGAGAAATCAGGGTCACGCCAGCGTCAGCGCATGCCACGGCCTGGGCAAAAGAAAACAGCAGGGTGAGGTTGCAATGAATGCCCTCAGCTTCCAGTCGCTCGGCGGCGCGAATCCCTTCCCAGGTGGCGGCGATCTTGATCATCACGCGCTCTCGACCGATGCCAGCCTCGGCATAGCGCTCGATGATGCGGCGGGCGCGGTCCACCGTCCCGGCTGTGTCAAACGACAGCCGTGCATCCACTTCGGTTGAGACGCGACCCGGTACGATGGCGAGAATCTCGCAGCCAAAGCGCACCAGCAACCGATCGGTGATCTGCGCAAGCGCATCACCGCGATGCGCAGCAACGGTTTCCGCGAGTAACCCCTGGTATTCCGGCCGCGCGACGGCTTTTACGATCAACGTGGGGTTGGTGGTGGCATCACGCGGCGAATAGGCGCGCATGGTGTGGAAATCACCGGTATCGGCAACCACCGTGGTGCACTGCCGGAGCCCTTCAAGAGCATTCATCGATCGATCCGATTCAAAAAGAGGCGGCGCGCACGCGAGCCCGCCACCGAAGGCTTTGTCGTAACGCCAACAGCGCGCCCGCGCCCAGCACCGCAAAAAGCGTGGCGCCCCAAAGTGAAAACGGCAGACCCAACCAGGGGCGATCTGCCTCGTCACAACGTGCGGTTGCCTCGAACATGGCGGGCCAGATATCAGCCAGGCCAAGCGTCGAGACGATGCGGTCAGCGAGCGTGAGGTTACACGAGGCGCTTTGCGCTGCGACCTGATGCTGATAGAGCGCCACGATAACGCCCGAGAGCGATAGCAACGTAGCGAACACCGAGGTGACGATGGGCGCCCAGGTGCCCGGGGCCACCGCACCCAGCATTGCAGCAAGCGCGATTGCGCCCACCAGCAACCGCTGTAGCACGCACCACGGACACGGCTGGTAATCGAACCGGTGCTGCAGCACCCACGCCAGGGCGAGTGCCCCGATCGCTACCCCGCCAATCAAAGCGAGGAGCAGGCGGGACACGACCGGCGAGGCGTTCAGGTAAGCATGTCGTTCCAGATATTGCGCGCCCACGCATTGGCGTAGACACCCTCAAGCTGATTGGCGGCGCTCGACAGGCCCCCAGAGCCGTCGACCGTGACCATGGTCTTCTTGCCCTCGTCGTAGCGATGAACGGACGCGACATGGGCCACATTATTGGCGTCCATGAAGCTGTAGCAGGTGTTGGCCATCATGAGGGGCTGCGGCGTGCGCCCGTTCATGATTTCAACGATCGCGGCCGCAGCCGCCTTACCGTGCTGATTGGCCATGTGGCCGGACTTCGGCATGGCTGGCGCTGACAGCGTGCTGTCGCCCAGCACGTGAATGCCTTTGGCAGCCGTGGACTCAAGCGTCACCCAGTCGACCGCACACCAGAGATTGTTGGCATTTACCAGCCCCGCCTTGCGAACCAGGTCGCCTGCACCCTGAGGCGGCACGATGTTCAACACATCGGCGCGCACCTTGTCGCCAAGCTCGGTGATGGCGGTGAGGGTCTTGGCGTCAACTTCGGTCACCATGCTGTTGGCGCGGTAGTCGATCATGCCTTTGTACTGCCCGTTCCATTGGGCCAGGAACAAACCTTTCTTCGACTGGATGTCGGGATTGGCGTCGAGGACAATGATCTTGGATCGCGGCTTGGCGGCCTTGAAATAGCTTGCCACCTGACAGACGCGCTCGTAGGGCCCCGGCGGGCAGCGATAGGGCGCCTTCGGAATGGACAGGACATAGACTCCACCATCGGGCATGGCTTCAAGCTGGCGGCGTAGCTCAACGGTTTGCGGGCCCGCTTTCCAGGCATGCAGGATGCGCTTCTGCGCATCGGCGTTCAGGCCCTGCACCGCACCGAAATTAAAGTCGATACCTGGCGCCACCACGATACGGTCAAAGCTCTGGGTGGCCAGTTTCTGAAACGATACCGTGCGCTTGGCGGCGTCGATCGACAGCACGTCATCGTTCATGGTGAGAATGCCGGCTCGGCGAAGCCCGTCATACGACATTGTCAGGTCGTCAATCTTGCGGTAGCCGCCCAGCACGAGATTCGACAGCGGGCAGGAAACAAACGCGCGCTCACGCTCAACCAGCATGACGTCGATGGCATCGCCGCCCCACTTTTTGATGTACTTCGCAGCCGTGGCACCGCCATAGCCGCCGCCTACCACCAGCACACGGCCCAGTTTGCGCGTAACGACTGCGGGCGCCTGCTGCTCGGTGGCGCAGCCCGCAAGAAACGAGGACGCACCTGCTGCGGCGAGGGCTGCACCCACCAGACGGCGGCGCTGCGGCTTGACGGGTTGGTCAGACATCATGGTCTCCTGGATGTCAGCGTTCATTTGTCGGCCTTCTGCGCGGCGAAGTACTGCGCCATGGCTGCAATCTGCGCATCGGTGTAGCCCTTGGCCAGCTGATGCATGATCGTGGCCTGGCGCGACCCGTTACGAAACGCATTCATCTGCTCGACGAAATAGGCTGCCGACAGACCGGCAAGCCCGGGCATGCCGGCACCACCCGCCGCGCGGCCGTCTGTACCATGGCAGTTGGCGCAGTTGGCGGCAAGATAGCGGACGTCAGGGGACTGTGCGCTCGCCGGCGCAAATACCGACAGCGACAACAGGGTGGCCAGCAAGGCCGAGGGCAGCAGACGCATGAGTCTCCTCCTTGTTAAAAGCAACATTGTTGAAGGATTCTATGCGGAAAGGCCCCTGCGGCCAACGAACCGCGATCAATCTGCTGATGCCTGCGGCTGCGTTGGCTCACAGATAACGCCGGGGCAAAAAGCCCCGGCCGTTCTTACCGCCCTGGAGACAGACTAAACCGTGGCGGTTTCCGCAGGCTCGGCAGACTCGCCATCGCGCCGCTCATCGACCGGCACGCCCGCGGCCCGCCCGCTCGAGGCGCCGCCCGCCGCGGCCGGCCCAGCCGCATCGGCGGCCTCACCGAAGGTCAGCACAACCTGCTCGGCATCATCGAGGTCGACCGTGACGCGGCCGCCACCCACCAGCCGACCAAACAGCAGCTCGTCGGCGAGCGCTTTGCGGATCGTGTCCTGGATCAGGCGCTGCATGGGTCGCGCGCCCATGAGCGGATCGAACCCTTTCTTCGAGAGGTGCTTGCGCAACGGGTCGGTGAACACGGCATCGACCTTCTTCTCGTGCAACTGTTCCTCGAGCTGGATGAGGAATTTGTCGACCACGCGCAGGATGATGTCTTCATCCAGCGCACGGAAGCTGATGATGGAGTCGAGTCGGTTACGGAATTCAGGCGTGAAGAGACGCTTGATCTCGACCATTTCATCGCCAGCCTGGCGGCTGTCGGAGAAGCCGATGGAACGGCGTTGCAGATCGGCTGCGCCCGCATTGGTGGTCATGATGATGATCACATTGCGGAAGTCGGCCTTGCGCCCGTTGTTATCGGTGAGCGTGCCGTGGTCCATCACCTGGAGCAGGATGTTGTAGACGTCGGGGTGCGCTTTCTCGATCTCATCGAGCAGCAGCACCGAATGCGGTTTCTTCGCAATGGCTTCGGTGAGCAGCCCGCCCTGATCGAAACCGACATAACCCGGGGGCGCACCGATGAGGCGTGATACGGCGTGGCGCTCCATGTATTCGGACATGTCGAAGCGGATCAGTTCGATACCCAGAATGAACGCCAACTGTTTGGCGACCTCGGTTTTACCGACCCCCGTCGGACCCGAGAACAGAAACGCACCGATGGGCTTGTCGGGCTTGCCGAGGCCAGAGCGCGCCATTTTGATGGCCGACCCGAGGGCGTCGATGGCAGGGTCCTGGCCAAACACCGTGGCCTTCAGATCGCGATCGAGGGTTTGCAGGCGGCTGCGATCGTCGGACGACACCGACGCGGGTGGGATGCGCGCAATCTTGGCCACGATATCTTCGATCTCGCCCTTGCCAATGACTTTTTTCTGGCGCGACTTGGGCAGGATCCGCTGCGCAGCGCCCGCCTCGTCGATCACGTCGATTGCTTTGTCTGGCAGATGCCGGTCGTTGATGTACTTCGCTGATAACTCGGCCGCCGCCGACAGTGCCGACGCCGAGTAGCGCACCCCGTGATGCTCTTCGAATCGCGACTTGAGCCCGCGGAGAATCTGGACGGTTTGTTCGATCGACGGCTCATTGACGTCGATTTTCTGGAAACGACGCGAGAGCGCGTGATCTTTCTCGAAGATGCCGCGGTACTCGGTGTAGGTGGTGGCCCCGATGCACTTCAGCTGCCCCGACGACAGCGCGGGTTTGAGCAGGTTCGATGCGTCGAGCGTGCCACCCGAGGCTGCGCCCGCACCGATCAGCGTATGGATTTCATCGATAAACAGCACCGAACCCGCGGTTTGTTTGAGTTGTTTGAGCACCGCTTTCAGTCGCTGCTCGAAGTCGCCGCGGTATTTCGTGCCGGCAAGGAGCGCACCCATGTCGAGCGCGTAAACCGTGGCGTCGGACAGGATCTCGGGCACTTCGCCCTGCGTGATACGCCAGGCGAGACCTTCGGCGATGGCGGTCTTGCCGACGCCGGCTTCGCCCACCAGGAGCGGGTTGTTCTTGCGCCGCCGGCAGAGCACCTGAATCACGCGCTCAACCTCGTGCTCTCGACCGATAAGCGGATCGATCCGCCCCTCGCGCGCTGCGGCGTTGAGGTTCTGCGTGTACTGCTCGAGCGCCCCAGCCTGCTGCGAACCCTGACCGCCCTGCGCCTCTTCCTGCTGCTCGGGCGACTCCTCCTTGCTGCTTTCCTTGGGCTGCGGCGATTTGGTGATGCCATGCGAAATAAAGTTCACCACATCAAGCCGGGTGATGCCCTGCTGGTGCAGGTAGTAGACCGCGTGCGAATCTTTTTCGCCAAAAATCGCCACCAGAACATTGGCGCCCGTGACCTCCTTCTTGCCGTTGGAGGTGGACTGCACATGCATGATGGCCCGCTGAATGACACGCTGAAAGCCGAGCGTGGGTTGCGTGTCAATGTCTTCGGCGCCCGGCACAATCGGCGTGTTCTCCTTGATGAAGCCGGAGAGGTTGCGGCGCAGATCCTCGATATTGGCCGCGCAGGCGCGAAGCACCTCCGCTGCAGACGGGTTGTCGAGGAGCGCAAGCAACAAGTGCTCGACGGTGATGAATTCATGTCGCTGCTGCCTGGCCTCGACAAAGGCCATGTGCAGACTGACTTCGAGTTCCTGGGCGATCATGCTTCCTCCATCACGCACTGCAGCGGGTGCTGGTGCTGGCGCGAAAAACTGCTGACTTGTTCGACCTTGGTGGCCGCCAGGTCGCGCGGGTAAACCCCGCACACACCCCGGCCCTCACGGTGCACGGCAAACATCACCTGCGTAGCGTTTTCGCGGGTCATGCTGAAAAACTTCTGCAGCACGATCACGACAAACTCCATCGGAGTGTAGTCGTCATTGAGCAGCACCACCTGATACATCGGGGGCGGCGCAACGCGCGACTCGCGTTGTTCGACAACGGTGGAGGGATCATGACGGGTCGCCATCACTACATTCTAGCGAGTCGTCGTGGTGCTGCAACAACGGCCTTCCTCGCCACGCGGGTGGTGGCGCGTTTCAAACGCCCGCCGGCATGGTCCGGTCGGCAATAACCCTTGACGACACCGGACAACTGTAAAAGAATCCGCATGCTCCGTAGGGACACTAAAAGATCCCTGGTAGCACCGGTGTCTCCAGGCCGCGGCAAGCGGGTGGCCAGGCGGGCGCCGGGAGCGGGCGTTGCCTACCGGCGGCGCAGAGCGAGGGAGTTGGTCGGATCTTGACGCGAAGGCCCCGAGTTCATCGGGCATGACCTCGTTGCTGGGTTCTTGGCCGACCTGGGAACACATTTCATTGAAGGCCTCGATATGGCAACGGGTACTGTCAAGTGGTTCAACGACGCTAAAGGTTTCGGTTTCATCACCCCGGACGACGGTGGTGAGGATCTGTTCGCGCACTTCAGTGCGATCCAGATGGCCGGGTTCAAAAGCCTGAAGGAAGGTCAGAAGGTTCAGTTCGACGTCGTGCAAGGGCCGAAAGGCAAGCAGGCTTCGAACATTCAGGGCGCCTGATCTGAGGTCACATCCAACCCCTCAGGGGGTTGGATGTGGTGTCGGTGCTACAGGCTTGCGCCTACCGCGCCGGCCGACGAGCGGTACCCATCAGGTCTCGCCCACCAGGGTCTGGAACGCGCACCGGGTGCAGCGCTCAGCCCGAAGCGGCTCTTCCAAACGGTCGTGTCTTACGCGTCGGCCGGGATCCGATATGCGCCGTCGAGCGGAACCCGACGGGCTCCGCTCGGGTCACCGATCACATGTTGTCGATCATGACCTGCCCGAATCCAGAGCAGGACACCTGGGTGGCCCCCTCCATCAGACGTGCGAAGTCATAGGTGACCTTGCGAGACAGGATGGCTTTTTCCATCGAACTGATGATCAGGTCGGCGGCTTCAAACCAGCCCATGTGGCGCAGCATCATCTCGGCCGACAGGATTTCGGAACCCGGGTTCACGTAATCCTTGCCCGCGTATTTGGGCGCAGTGCCGTGGGTGGCTTCGAACATGGCGACCGAATCTGACAGGTTGGCACCCGGCGCAATGCCAATTCCACCGACCTGTGCGGCGAGCGCATCGGACACATAGTCGCCGTTCAGGTTGAGCGTGGCGATCACGCTGTATTCAGCCGGCCGAAGCAGGATCTGCTGCAGGAAAGCATCAGCGATCACGTCTTTTACGACGATCTGTTTGCCGGTCTTGGGGTTCTTGAAGCTCATCCAGGGGCCGCCATCGAGGAGCTGCGCACCGAACTCCTTCTGCGCGAGGCCGTAGCCCCAATCGCGGAAACCGCCCTCGGTGTACTTCATGATGTTGCCCTTGTGCACCAGGGTGACCGACGGCTTGTCGTTGTCGATTGCGTATTGCATCGACTTGCGCACCAGCCGCTCAGTGCCCTCGCGCGACACCGGCTTGATCCCGATGCCGGAGGTGGCCGGGAAGCGGATTTTCTTCACCGCCATCTGCTTGATCAGAAAGTCGATAACCTTCTTTGCACCCTCGGACTCGGCCGCCCACTCGATGCCGGCATAAATATCTTCGGAGTTCTCGCGGAAAATCACCATATCGGTCTTTTCCGGCTCTTTGAGGGGCGAAGGCACGCCCTTGAAATAGCGCACCGGGCGCAGGCACACGTAGAGATCAAGTTCCTGGCGCAGCGCCACATTGAGCGAGCGGATGCCACCGCCTACGGGCGTGGTGAGCGGGCCCTTGATGGAGACCACGTACTCCTTGACCGCGTGCAGCGTTTCTTCCGGCAGCCACACATCGGGGCCATAGACCTTGGTGGATTTTTCACCGGCGAACACTTCCATCCAGTGGATCTTGCGCTTGCCGCCATAGCTCTTGGCCACGGCTGCGTCCACCACTTTCAGCATCACCGGGGTGATGTCAAAACCGGTGCCGTCACCCTCGATATAGGGGATGACCGGCTGGTCGGGAACCTGCAGCGAAAAGTCGGCATTGACGCGGATCTTCTCGCCTGCGGCGGGGATCTTGATATGCTGGTACATGACTAGGGATCCTTCCTGAAACGGCATCTGAGTTCTTATGGGCATGCAACTTTTAAGCGCGGCGCGAATTATGCCGCAAGCACCTGCGGTGCGGTTAACCGGCGTAAAACGCGCGTTCCGGCCGTTTGCGCCGATACGCGAAGTGTTCCGGTTGCCGGCTCGCGTACTGGCTGCCGCGCTGCTTTGTGTCTCGGCAGGCTTGGGCGCGCAGTCGCCGGGGGTACCGCAGCAGGGCTTGCCGCGCACCGAACTTACCGCTGGCATGCATCGCATCACGGCCGAGGTGGCCGCGGATCACGCCAGCCGCGCCACCGGGCTCATGCACCGGCGTTCGCTCGCCCCCAATCACGGAATGCTGTTTGTGTTTCAGGAAAAATCGCCGCAGTGCTTCTGGATGCGGAACACGCTCATTCCACTTTCCATTGCGTTTCTCGATGACGACGGTCGGATCGTCAACATCGAAGACATGGCACCCATGACCGAAAACAGCCACTGCTCAAAGGAGCCGGTGCGATTTGCACTGGAAATGGAACAGGGTTGGTTCCAGCGGCGCGGCGTGAGCGCGGGCGACCGGCTAGGCGGGCGTGAAGTTTTCAAGCCGCGCTGACGCGTGGCGCGACTTCACAGCGCAGAAAAGACAAGGGCCGGCATCAAGCCGGCCCGTTCCGCAGAATCAGGCTCAGTATCAGCCGAAATTGCGCGCTGCGAATTCCCAGTTCACCAGGCTGTTGAGGAAGGTCTCAACAAACTTGGGGCGGGCGTTCCGGTAGTCGACGTAGTAGGCATGCTCCCACACATCAACGGTGAGAAGCGGCGTGTCACCTGTGGTGAGCGGCGTCGCGGCATTGCTGGTATTTACGATGTCGACTGACCCATCGGCCTTCTTCACCAGCCAGGTCCAGCCCGAACCGAAGTTACCCACGGCGCTCTTTGCAAAGGCTTCCTTGAAGGCCGCATAGGAGCCCCACTTGGCGCTGATGGCGGCTGCGAGCGCGCCCGTGGGCTCGCCGCCACCGGCCGGCTTCATGCAGTTCCAGAAGAAGGTGTGGTTCCAGACCTGGGCAGCGTTGTTGAACACCCCGCCGCTCGACTTACGGACGATGTCAACCAGACCCATGGACTCGAATTCGGTGCCCTTGATCAGGTTGTTCAGATTGGTGACGTAGGCCTGATGATGCTTGCCATGGTGATACTCGAAGGTTTCCTTCGACATATGCGGGGCAAGCGCGTCCGGGGCGTACGGCAGGGCGGGCAGCGTGTGTTCCATCTTGGTCATCCTCGTGACGTTGGGTGGCGAAATCGCCGGAGATTCGGGTCGCGGATTTTAGGCACAAAGTGCGCGCCCCTCAATGCGAACCGTATCGGCGCCCCGGTCAATCCGGCGGGCGGTCCGCCGAGTCGTCGTCCGCAAGCGGCTGCGCACGGGTCACCGTAGCCTCGATTGCGGCCCGCGCAAGGCGAATATGGAGCCCGGCGCCTTCGGTCAGTCCCTCGTCATCGCGCAGCACCCTGCCCTCACGGTCCTGCACGATCGCGTAGCCTCGCCCCAGGACCGCCAGCGGACTCACCAGCTGCAGCGCCTGCTGTTGCGCCCGCAACCGCTGATCGGCCGCATCCACCTGCCGCCGCGACGACTGAACCAGCCGGCCGCGTAGTGCATCGAGCCGGGTCCCGGCCGCCGCGACCGAGGGCGGCCGTAGACGGGCGTGAAGCCGGTCAGCGGCTGCGTGCCCGCGAGCAAGGCCGTCGCGCGCAGCCGAGGTGAGACGGGACTCAAGCAGCGCCAGCCTGTGCGCCCGCTCACGCCACTGCACCGAAGGCGGCCGCAGCCGCGCCATCGCGAGATCGAGACGCTGCGAAGCCCGTCCGAGCTCGCGATCAATGAGCCGGCCGGCGCGATCCAGCCAACCGTCGACCTCGGCAAGCAGCTCGGTCCGCTCCACCGCCGCGAATTCAGCCGCCGCGGTGGGCGTGGGCGCACGCAGGTCGGCCACGAAATCGGCGATCGTGAAGTCAGTTTCATGGCCGACACCGCAAACCACCGGGATCGGCGAGGCAGCGATGGCCCGCGCGAGCGCCTCGTCGTTGAACGCCCACAGGTCTTCGATCGATCCGCCACCACGCACCAGCAGCAGCACATCGCACTCGCGCCGCGCAACCGCCTGCGCGAGTGCGCGACCAAGCTGCTCAGGCGCATCGGCCCCCTGAACAGGAGCGGGATAGAGCACCACGCGCACATGCGGAGCGCGGCGCGCGAGCGCAGTCAGCACATCGCGTAGCGCCGCCGCCTGCGGCGAGGTCACAATGCCGATACAGTCGGGACGCCGGGGCAGCGCCCGCTTCCGTTCAGGATCAAAAAGCCCCTCGGCGCCCAACCGCGCCTTCAGTTCGAGAAACTGCCGATGCAGATCGCCGCTACCGGCGCGTCGCATGGCCTCAACATTGAGCTGAAAATCGCCGCGCGCCTCGTAGAGCGTGACCAGTGCCCGGACCTCAACTCGGTCGCCCTCGCGCGGCGCGAACCCCACCGCCTGGGCGCGGCCTCGGAACATCACAGCCCGAACCTGGGCCCCCGCATCTTTGAGGGTGAAATACCAGTGGCCGCTCGCGGCGCGGGTCAGATTGGAAATTTCGCCGCCAACCCAGACCAGCGGGAGACTGCGTTCAAGCAAGCCGCTCACGGTGCGGTTCAGCTGGGAAACTGTGAGGATTTCCCGCATGAATCCTGGCTCGGATGGCGCAGATCGAGGCGTGACGGGGCCTGCGGAGGCAAACCTATCCACAAACCCTCGCCAGTACTGGATGTTGACCGTAACGCACGCCCGCCCTCGGAAGAGATTTTTAACTTATTGATTTAGAATGATTTAATGACTTCACCGCTGGGCGAAACGGGTTAGAAACCCAATATCAGCCATGAAGTCTTCATTTGCCATCAACGTTATCCACATAGTTTTCCACACACGCCCGGCCGCCGCCTAATGTCCCCCACGCCCGCCCCGCCAGCCCCGCCCCGACGCCTCGTGGAGCGGCTGCTTCACGAGGTCTGGTTCGGCACCCGCCTCGCGGCTCGAGTGGGAGCTGCCGCGCTCGCGCCGCTCAGCCTGATCACTGCCCGTGAAAGCGCGCGGCGCCGCGCGCACATCCGGTCGCTTCCTCCCCCCGCGACGCCGGTCGTTGTGGTGGGCAATCTGGTGGTGGGCGGTGCCGGCAAAACCCCGCTCACCATCGCCATTTCCCGCGGGCTTGCGGCGCACGGCCACCAGGTCGGACTGCTCTGTAGCGGCTATCGGGGCGCGCGCACGGAAGCGCGGCTGGTTTCGCCCTCGGCTGATGCCCTCGAGCATGGCGATGAGGCGGTGCTGCTCGCGCAGGCGGGCTGCGGCCCCGTCGCCGCAGGGCGGAACCGGGGCGAGGCGCTCGCCATGCTGTTACGCGAACACCCCGAACTCACGGTCGTGGTGTCGGATGACGGCCTCCAGCATGTTCATCTGCCCAGGACCGTCGAATTGGCGGTGTTCGACCGGCGTGGCGCTGGCAACGGCCGACTCCTCCCCGCCGGTCCGCTTCGCGAGTCGCTCACGGCGCTGGCGGGGATGGACGCAATCGTCTTAAACGGGCACGCGGTGTGTCCCGTCCCTCACCCCCGGATTTTTGGCTTTCGGATGGTTGCCGAGCGCTTCATTCCGCTCACCGCCCATCGAGAGCCGATCGCGGCGACCGAGTTTGCGAGTTTCGCGGCGCAGGCGCCGGTCGCCGCCCTGGCAGGCATCGGTGAACCCGAGCGCTTCTTCGACATGCTTCGAGTCCTGGGCATCACGGCGCAAACGCTGCCGCTGCCCGACCACGCGCCGCTTGAGCGGACCCTGATTGCCAGCCTGCGAGCCGACCTGGTGCTGATGACCGCCAAGGACGCCGTAAAATGCGCAGGCCTCGCAGACCCGCGATGCTGGGCGCTCGAGGTGAGCGCCGAACCCGATCCCCAACTGATTTCCTGGCTGGCCGAGGTGCTCGTTGGACACACGTCTGCTTGAAATTCTGGTCTGCCCGATTTGCAAGGGCCCGCTTCGACACCGTCGGGGAGGCACGGCAGACGATGGTGCCGGTCTCGATGCCGAACTGATCTGCACGGCTGACCGCATGGCGTTTCCGGTCCGAGACGGCATTCCGCGCATGCTGGTCGACGAGGCGCGACGGCTGGACGACACCGAGATCGCCTGAGCGCCCGAAGCCTCCATGCCCACGCCCGCTTTCGTCGCCCTGATCCCAGCCCGGCTCGCCTCCACCCGGCTGCCCGACAAACCGCTCGCCGATATTGGCGGTCAACCCATGGTGGTGCGGGTCGCCGAGCGGGCGGCTGCCTCGGGGGCAAGGCTGGTGGCGGTTGCCACCGATTCGGAACGTATCGCAGCAATCGTACGCGCCGCAGGCTTTGCCGCTGTCCTGACCCGTGCCGGCCACCCCTCGGGCACTGACCGCCTGGCCGAGGCGGCTGCCACGCTGGGACTCGACCAGGCCGATATCGTCGTCAATGTGCAGGGCGATGAGCCGATGGTGCCGCCGTCGCTGATCGCCGCGGTCGCGACCCGGCTTGCGCAAAGCCCCGACTGCGCCATTGCAACGGCTGCGCATCCCATCACCTCAGCGACAGAGTTTCGAAATCCGAATGTCGTGAAGGTGATCACCGATTCCGCCGGGCGCGCCATCACTTTTTCGCGCGCGCCGATTCCGCACGAACGCGATGCCACCAATGCCTCGACACCCGACGGTGTGTCGCCCGCGCTGGTCGCAAGCGGGCTGCCGCTCCGCCATATCGGGCTCTACGCCTATCGAAACGATTTTCTCGCGCGATTTCCGAACCTGCCCCCGGCGCCACTCGAACAAATCGAAGCGCTCGAGCAGATGCGCGCGCTCTGGCACGGCTTCCGGATCGCCGTGCATGTGACCGAACTCGCGCCACCACCGGGCGTGGATACGCCGGCCGATCTGGAGCGGGTCCGTGCGCTCTGGTCAATCCCGTCAAATTGACCGTTCCGAGCGTTTGACGGTACGCTCCCCTCAACCCTCTTTCGGGAAACTCTCATGCGTCTGATCCTCCTGGGCGCGCCTGGCGCCGGTAAAGGCACGCAGGCGGCATTCATCACCCGCCGCTTTGGCATACCGCAGATTTCCACTGGCGACATGCTGCGGGCAGCCGTCAAAGCCGGCACGCCGCTCGGCCTGGCGGCCAAGAAGGTGATGGATTCTGGCGGTCTGGTCTCCGATGACATCATCATTGGCCTGGTTCGCGACCGACTGGCTCAGCCCGACTGTGCTGCGGGCTACCTCTTCGATGGCTTCCCGCGCACCATTCCGCAGGCAGAAGCCATGAAGGAAGCCGGTGTCGGCATCGACTACGTGCTTGAAATCGATGTGCCCGATTCCGAAATCGTCGAACGCATGAGCGGCCGGCGGGTCCACCTGGCAAGCGGGCGCACCTATCATGTGCGATTCAACCCGCCCAAAGTCGCCGGCAAAGACGACCAGACTGGCGAAGACCTGGTGCAGCGCGACGACGACCGCGAGGAAACCGTCCGTAAGCGTCTCTCGGTGTATCACTCCCAAACCCGGCAGCTGGTTGACTACTACGGCAACTGGGCCGCGGGGGGGCAGCCAGGCGCACCGCGCTACCGCCGGATTTCGGGCATCGGTGCGGTTGACGAAATCACCTCGCGCGCGCTCGAGGCCGTGGCCAGCTAAGCGCCTTCGTTTTGTATCGGGGCGGCGCCCGCCCCGACTCTCCGCAACGGGTAACCGACACGGCTGCCGCAACGGACCGCTTAGCGTTCGGCTGCGCCCGTGTAAAATCCGGCCGCTTTATCTAATCAAACCATAGTGACAACGGAGGATCGATCATGACTGCAACCACTGCGGGCGTCTGGCTCGCGCTGGCCTGCGGCGTCATCGCGGTGCTGTACGGCATCGTGTCAAGCCGCTGGATT
This sequence comes from Betaproteobacteria bacterium, assembly GCA_018969885.1. The sequence goes on from JAGWXN010000026.1 coordinate 17,303, forward strand.
CTGGGGCTGGATGCTGGCAATGCGCGGATGCAGGAAATCGGCGCGGCCATCCAGCAGGGCGCCAAGGCCTACCTGAATCGCCAGTACCGCACCATTGGCCTGGTGGGCGTGATCCTCTTCGTCATCATTCTGCTCATTCCGGGTCTGGGCATGCTGACCGCGCTCGGTTTCGCGATCGGTGCCATCCTCTCAGGCGCCGCCGGCTACATCGGCATGAATGTGTCGGTACGGGCCAATGTGCGCACCGCGCAAGCGGCCACCGTGGGTCTGAACGAAGCGCTGGCAGTGGCCTTCCGTGGCGGCGCCATCACCGGCATGCTGGTGGTGGGCCTGGGCCTTCTTGGCGTGGCGGGCTACTACGTGTTTCTGGTCGGAAGCGCTGGCAAGATCACCGACCTGCACCACGTGCTGAAGCCCCTGATCGGTCTGGCCTTCGGTTCATCGCTCATCTCGATCTTCGCCCGTCTCGGTGGCGGCATCTTCACCAAGGGCGCCGACGTCGGTGCCGATCTGGTGGGCAAGGTCGAAGCGGGTATCCCCGAAGACGATCCCCGCAACCCTGCGGTGATCGCCGACAACGTGGGCGACAACGTGGGCGACTGCGCAGGCATGGCCGCCGACCTGTTCGAAACCTACGCGGTGACGCTGATCGCCACCATGCTGCTGGGCTCGCTGATGGTCACCGGCGCGGAAATGCAGGCTGTGGTCTATCCGATGGCGCTTGGCGGACTGTCGATCATCGCCTCGATCATCGGCTGCATGTTCGTGAAGGCCAAACCGGGCGACACCAACATCATGGGCGCGCTCTACAAGGGCCTGATCGTTGCAGGCGTCATCGCCACCATCGCCTCCTATCCCATCACCCAGTGGATGTTCGCGGGCGCCACCCTGCCCAAAGGCCTCACGGTGATGAACCTGTGGCTTTGCGTGGTCGTGGGCATGGTACTCACTGGCCTGATCGTGTGGGTGACCGAGTACTACACCGGCACGCAGTACGGCCCGGTCCGTTATGTGGCGCAGGCTTCCACCACCGGCCATGCCACCAACATCATTGCCGGCATCGCCGTGTCGATGAAGTCCACCGCCTGGCCGGTGCTCATGGTGTGCGCGGCGATCCTGTCCTCGTTCTGGCTCGCCGGTCTTTACGGCATTGCCATCGCGGCCACTGCCATGCTGTCGATGGCGGGTATTGTTGTGGCGCTCGACGCCTACGGCCCCATCACCGATAACGCTGGCGGCATCGCCGAAATGGCCGATCTTCCCGAGTCAGTGCGCAACATCACCGACCCGCTGGACGCGGTGGGTAACACCACCAAGGCGGTGACCAAAGGCTATGCGATCGGCTCTGCCGGCCTCGCGGCCCTGGTGCTGTTTGCCGACTACACGCATGCGCTCGAGTCGGCCAAGATCGAGGCTACCTTCGACCTGTCCGATCACATGGTGATCATTGGCCTCTTCATCGGCGGCCTGATCCCGTTCCTGTTCGGCGCCATGGCCATGGAAGCGGTCGGTCGCTCGGCGGGTGCGGTGGTCGAGGAAGTGCGTCGGCAGTTCCGCGAGATCAAGGGCATCATGGAAGGCACCGCCAAGCCCGACTACTCGCGTGCGGTCGACCTGCTCACCACCTCGGCCATCAAGGAAATGATCATCCCGTCGCTGCTGCCGGTGATCGTACCGGTGGTGGTCGGTCTGGTGCTCGGTCCGAAGGCGCTGGGCGGCCTGCTGATGGGCACCATCATTACCGGCCTGTTTGTGGCCATTTCGATGTGTACCGGTGGCGGTGCCTGGGATAACGCCAAGAAGTACATCGAAGAAGGTCATCACGGCGGCAAGGGATCAGACGCCCACAAGGCGGCGGTCACCGGAGACAC
>JAGWXN010000389.1 GCA_018969885.1 Betaproteobacteria bacterium
CGGCGCCGACCAGTGTCGAAGGCTCGCTGCGACGAGCGCGCCCGCCAGCACCGCCGCCCAGGCGAGAAACAACCAGATCAGAAGGAGCGGTAACGCCGCAAATGCGCCGTACACCACTTCATAAGTGGGCAACTGGCGAACGCTCCAGCCGAGGCCGCGCTGCAGCAGTACCAACAGCACGCCCGACAGCACGGCCCCCACCAGCGCATGAAGCGGAACCACACGTACCGCCGGCAGCAGCAAAAACATGAGCCAAAGCCCCACCGCCCCCAGCAGCCAAGGAAGCGCTGCGAACCAGATCGACTGCACCCAGATCTGCTCGACGCCACGGGTCAGTTCGGCGATGACGTGGCTATTCAGAGCCAGCACCGCCGCAAGCGCGATTGGCGCAAGCGTCAGGAGCGCCCAATAAAGTCCGATCCGGTGCGGCAGGGATCGGCGCCTCGCGGTGCTCCAGATCGCGTTCATGGTGGTCTCAATCACCCGAAGTGCCGTGACCGCGGTCATGAAGAACAGGATGCCGCCCACGAGCGAAAGGCGACTCGCCCGCCCCGCGAACTCTTCGAGGTAGCCCATCACGGTCTCGCTGAACGCCTCCGGAAAGAGATTGCGCAGCAGAAAATCTTGAACACTTTCCTGGAACCGCTCGAATACCGGCAGCGCGGACAGCACGGACAAGGCGATCGATAGCACCGGAACAGCCGCAAAAAGGGAGAGAAAAGCGAGGCTCGCAGCGGTCTGCTGCAGGCGAAGGCGTCGCGCCCGTCGGAGCATATCGAGCACCAGGCGCCGAGCCCGCTCGCGAAACGTCGCGTGGCGTGCGCCCCGTTCAAGCATGGATCACCCCCGAGTAACCTCCGACCCCCTGCGTGCGGAGCGAGCGCCAACGCCAAGCGCGGGCCACCCACGCGGTCGGTAACCGGCAGCGCGACAAGGTCATCGCGAGCTCGCCTCTATAATCCGCCGCGTGCCGTCTACGATCATCCTCAAACGTCTCGTCGTCAGTTGCTTTGTCGCGCTAATCCTCCTTGGCCTCGCCTGGGAGCTATGGCTCGCGCCGCTGCGACCGGGCGCGTGGCTGCTCTCCCTCAAGGTCATTCCCCTGGCGCTCGCCCTGCCCGCACTGCATGCGGGCCGAGTGCGCGTCTTCCAGTGGTGGTCGATGATCGTCATGATCTATCTCATGGAGGGGTTAGTGCGCGCCGCCAGTGACCCCGGACTGGGTGCGGTGCTTGGCGCCATTGAGGCCGGCTTTGCGGCCATCGCTTTTCTTGCCATCTTGGCCTACGTGCGCAGCATTCGGGCGAGCGCCTGATCGAGCGCACCCGCGCCATACTGCGCCAGCGTCGCGCTGTCGCTCAGTGTTCGCCGCCAGGCACGCGCGCCAGGCAACCCGTTGAAAAGCCCCATCACATGCCTCAGCACCGCGCGCGCCGACACGCCTTCAAGCACCTGCGCAGCGAGAAACGGACGGATCGCCTCGAGCGCCTGTACCCGATCATCGATCGGATCGGTAGCGCCGTAGAAGCGTGAATCCACGCGCGCCAGCAGCCAGGGGTCATCGCAGGCTGCGCGTCCCAGCATGACGCCGTCGACATGCTCGAGTTGTCGGAGCGCCTCCTCGTGACTGCGTAACCCCCCGTTGATCACGATCGTGAGCGAAGGGAAGTCACGCTTGAGCCGATAAACGGTTTCATAGCGAAGGGGCGGGACTTCGCGGTTCTCCTTAGGGCTCAGGCCCTTCAGCCAGGCGTTTCGCGCATGCACGATGAATACGTTACAACCGGCCTGTGCCACCCGATCAACAAAGCGCACGACAAAATCATACGACTCATCCCGGTCAAGGCCAATCCGGTGCTTGACTGTGACGGGCACCTTGACCACCTCGCGCATTGCGCGCACGCAGTCGGCAACCAGATCGGGCTCAGCCATCAGGCAGGCACCAAACGCTCCACGCTGCACGCGTTCACTGGGGCAGCCGCAGTTGAGGTTGATTTCGTCGTAGCCTGCCTGTTCGCCCCAGGCCGCCGCGCGCGCCAGATCGTCGGGTTCAGATCCGCCAATCTGCAACGCGACCGGATGCTCACCCGGATCGAATCTGAGCAATCGTTCACGCTGCCCGTGAATCAGCGCACCGGTGGTGATCATCTCGGTGTATAGGCGCGCCCGACGAGTGAACGCACGATGCACGTATCGGCAGAACCGATCCGTGAAATCCATCATTGGTGCTACGCAGAAACGCCAATCATCATTCATCGGGCGTACTTTACTTCGTCAATCAATAACCAACATCCTTCAAGGAGAACGACATGCACCTTTCGAACTCCCTCATGCATCGTCCGGCCAAACGCTTTCTGCTCGTCGATGACCATCCGATCATGAGCGATGCTCTGCGCTACACCCTGGAAACCGTCGCTCCCGACTCCAAAGTTGAATTCGCGGCAAGCTACGGCGAAGCCCGCCGGCTTCTCGCTGAAGGCAACCGCATCGATTGCATTCTGCTCGATCTCGGGCTCCCCGATAGCGATGGCTACGACGCCTTGCAGGGCCTGCGGCTGCTGCGCCCCGACACGCCGGTGGTGGTTCTATCAGCCGACGGTGAACGCGACACCATCATGCGCTGCCTCAATCTGGGCGCGCAGGGCTTCATCCCCAAAACCGTTCACCATGACGTGCTTCGCTATGCGCTGCAAATGGTGGCAGCGGGCCACATGTATGTGCCCAAGGAGGTCGTCACGAACACAGGCTGGACCCCGGCTAACGCCCTGTCTCGCGTGCAACCCGCGCGCGCCACTTCACGTGATCCGCGAAGCCTCGGCCTCACCGGCCGCCAGTGTGACGTGCTGCGCCTGATTCTCAGGGGCCTGCCCAATAAGCTCATCTGCCGTGAGCTCGACCTTGCCGAAGGCACCGTCAAGATTCATGTCAGCGCGGTACTGCGCGCGCTCGGCGCACGTAACCGAACCCAGGCGGTCATCGCAGCCAATCAGCTTGGACTCAAGCTAGCAACCGAACCTGTTTGATCGGCCCCTCATCCCCCGCGCCATCCACGGGGTCCCGGCAGGCTGTCGAACCAGCCGTCGGGACCCTTTTTTGTCAGCCCTCTGGTTTAGGAAAGAAGACGATGCCCAGGCAAGACGCCGCGCGC
>JAGWXN010000390.1 GCA_018969885.1 Betaproteobacteria bacterium
AACTGCTTGCCACCGCGACGCTTGAACCGGTGCGTGTTGCGGTCAACGCCGTACTTGAACGCTCGCTTGCAGCCCATCCCGGCTTTCAGCCACAGTGGCTCGAATTGGGCGAGGCGGGGCAACCGATTCGCGCCTTCGACCTCAATCTTTACGAGGTGGGTCTTCAAGTCGCCGATATCGCCTGGCCGCTTTCAGCGCTGGCCTCCCACTTCCGGATCGCACCCGCCGATCTTGAACGGCTCCTTGCCATTGCAGGTCCGGGGCTCCTGGGTCATGTATCGGCGGGCGCGTCGCGCAGCCGTACAGGATTTCTCACCGTGTACTTTGAACCGGCTGAGAGTGCCGGACCCGGTTTCAGATGACCACGCCGTCGCTTCGCACGCTGATCGAAGGCGCCGATCTGGCACCCCTCCTCATGATGTATGTGCAGCTCTCTGGCGACCGGGCTGAGCTTGCCCGCTACCGGCCGCACATCCGCGGGCCGTGGAGCTGGATGGAAGATGCGCCGCCTGCGCTCAGGGCGCGCCTCCATGAGCGGTGCGCAGCGCTTCTCGAGGCGATCCACAGCGGTCGCGAGCAGGCTGCGCCGCCGCCGCTTCCGGATCTGCTTGCCGAGATGGTGAGCACCTGCGTGGGTCAGACGGTGCCCGATGAGTACCTGCCGTTGATTGCCCATGAGATGGGCCTTGCCGGCACGCCGCTTCTCGACGTTGATTGGCGGGCCCGCCCCGGCCCGCAGGCGATCAACGATTTCCATGTGGCGGTGATCGGTGCTGGCGAGTCAGGCCTTGGCATGGGCATTAAGCTCGCTCGGCTGGGCCTTCGCTACACGATTTTCGAGAAGAACCCGACTGTGGGCGGAACCTGGTTCGAGAATCAGTACCCGGGCTGCGGGGTGGATACGCCCAATCATTTTTATCAGTACTCATTCGAACCGAACCACGACTGGAGTCGTTACTTTTCTCCTCGTGACGAGATCTGGCAGTACCTTGAGCGGGTGGCTGACCGCCACGCGGTGCGGCCGCATATCCGATTCAACACCGAGGTAACAGAGGCCGCGTGGAGCGAGGCGCGAGCCTGCTGGGAGATTGTTGTCCGCAATGCCGACGGCACGCTTCGACACTTCAGCGCCCATGCGCTGGTGTGTGCGGTCGGGCAGCTCAACCGGCCCCGGTTCCCCGACATCGAGGGTCTAGAGCGCTTCGCGGGGCCGGCCATGCACACCGCGAAGTGGGATCCCTCGGTTGCGCTCGACGGGCGTCGGGTCGCCATGATCGGCACCGGTGCGAGTGGCATGCAGGTGGGTCCTTCGATCGCAGATCGGGTGGCGCAGCTCTCGATCTTTCAGCGTAGCCCGCACTGGGCCGTGCACAACCCGCTCTATCACGCGAAGGTCGAGCCCGGGAAAAAATGGGCGCTCGCCAATCTCCCGCATTACGCCAGCTGGTATCGGTTCCAACTGTTCTGGGCCTCGGCTGATGGCCTGTACCCGTCGCTCCAGGTTGACCCCTCCTGGTCCACCCCGAACCTGTCATTGAACGCTGAAAACCATGCAATGCGCGAGCGGCTGATTGAACACATTCGCGCCGAGGTGGGGGACGATCCAGCGCTACTCGCGAAGGCGGTGCCCAACTATCCTCCCTATGGCAAGCGCATGCTTAGAGACAATGGCTGGTTCCGCATGCTCCGTCGCGAGCATGTTCAACTCATTACCGATCCCATCGAAGCGATCGAGCCCGATGGCGTGCGTACGCGCGGGGGCAAGCACACCCCTGCCGACATACTGGTGCTTGCCACCGGATTCCGGGCTGATCGGCTGACCTGGCCCATGAAGATTTCTGGCCGGGGGGGCGTGACGCTGCGCGATCGCTGGGGCGACGATGATCCGCGCGCCTACCTGGGCATCACCGTGCCCGGGTTTCCGAATTTCTTCCTTATGTATGGCCCCAACACGAACCTGGCGCACGGTGGAAGCGCGATCTTTCACAGCGAATGCCAGACGCGCTACACGCTGCTTGCGCTGCGCGAGCTCCTCGAGCGTGGGCAACGCGCGCTTGAGGTCCGTGAAGACGTGCATGATGAATTCAACCGCCGCGTCGATGCGCAGCACGCGAAGATGGTGTGGGCGCATCCCGGTGTCGGCAGCTGGTATAAAAACCGCCGCGGCCGCGTGTTTGCCACCTCCCCGTGGCGAATGCTTGATTACTGGAATTTCACTCGCTCGCTCGACCCTTCCGAGTACCGCTTCAGTTAAGCTCGATGCCACCTACCCTTTTGCAACCGGATCACCCCATGACCGCCAACTCGCTCTCCGACAACTATCGCGGCGTCTTCGACACCCGGCTGGGCTTTGGCGCGCGGCCGGCGCTGCTGGTGATTGATTTTGTGATTGCCTACACCACACCCGGTGCGCCGTTCTTCGGGCAGGGCGTGGTCGATGCGGTGGATGCGTCGGTGCCGCTGATTGCCAAGGCCCGTGAGCTCAAGCTGCCTGTGATTTACACCGTGGTCGAATACCATCCCTCGGGTGTTGATGGCGGACTCTTTTTCAGGAAAGTGCCCTCGTTGAAACTCTTCGTGCGCGGCGAGCCGCTCGGCGCGATCGATCCGAAAATCGCCCCCAAGCCCGAGGATCTGGTGATCGCCAAGCAGTATCCCAGCCCCTTCTTCGGAACCTCGCTTGCTTCAACGCTGCACACCATGGGCGTCGATTCCATCGTGCTGCTCGGATGCTCAACCAGCGGCTGCGTGAGGGCGGCGGCGGTGGATGGTATTCAGCACGGATTCCGCGTGATCGTACCGCGCGAGTGTGTCGGCGATCGGCACGATGCACCGCATCAGGCGGCGCTCTTTGACATCAACGCGAAGTACGGCGACGTGGTGTCGCGCGCCGAAACGCTAGACTGGTTCGGAAAACTGCCTGCGGTCAGTCAGCCCTGATCCCAGCCTGGCGGACGATCTTTCCCCACTTGTCGAATTCCGCGGCAAAAAATGCCGCGAATTGCGCTGAGGTGCCTGATGCGACGACCGCGCCGCCCTGCGCGATGGCATTGCGAATGTCGGTCTGTGCCAGCACCTGATCCAGGGTGTCCGAGAGCCGCGCAATCACCGCCGGATCGGTCCCGGCGGGCGCAAGG
>JAGWXN010000391.1 GCA_018969885.1 Betaproteobacteria bacterium
GCGGATTCCAGCAGCGCAGCTGCCACAGCCCCCGCTGCAGCGCGCGCGCGGTGATGCCGTGACGCGTGATCGCGTCAGCCATATCGGGGAACAGCGTGATGAGATCGAATCGCAGCACGTGATCACCCTCTACCAGTCGGCGTGCCAGTCAACCCGAATGAGGCGGGCGTCGAGATCAACCGCGACGATATAGTCCCCCACGAACGGAACCAGCCGCTCGCGCTCGCCATCAACGACGATCAGAATCGGATGCGCGCCGTGATCATCGAGCGCACTGACCGATCCCAGCGCAGCGTCGTTTTGACCCCGCACGGCACACCCGATCAGGTCAATCCAGTAATACTCGCCCTCGGCGGGCTTGGGGAACTCGGCGCGACTGACACGCACCTCAAGCCCCTTTAACGCTTCGGCCGCAGTCCGATCCGACACCCCCTGGGCCTGCGCAACGAGCGCATCGCTATGGATTCGACAGCGGGTGATTCGGTACTCACGGGCAATAGCCTCTGCAGGTGACCCCGCTCGCACAGCCGTCACGCGCTCAGGCGCCGACACCAGCCACCAGCGCCGTGCCGAACGCAGCACGGAGTCATGCAGCGAATTGAACGGCTCAACCTTGAAGCTACCGGCGATCCCCCATGCGCCGCGAACCCGCCCCACTGCAATGGTGTCGGCGGGCATCACGGATGAGGTCCCTGCGATCGGGACCTCGCGGTCAGGTGAAGTCGGGCTCACGAATTCGCCGGCTGAGGATCGAATCGGAGCGGGGCCAGGCGCTTATCGAGGCGCCCCGGCCGGCAGCGCACGCGAGGCTCAGGCGGCTGCGGGAGCGCTGGCAGCCTGCATCTTGATGAGGCGCTGAACCGCAGGCGACACCTGTGCGCCGTGGCTAACCCAATGCTCAATGCGGGCCATTTCGATGCGCACCGGGATGTCTTTGCCCGCGGCGATCGGGTTATAGAAGCCAATGCGCTCGATAAACCGGCCGTCTCGGCGGTTCTGGCGGTCGGTGGCAACGATGTTGTAGAACGGACGCTTCTTGGCGCCGCCACGGGAAAGACGGATCACAACCATCGGATCGATCCTTAAAAGGCATTTATTGGAGGAAACCGAGCATTCTAGCGTGGGCATCTCATGGCCGCAAATTCAAGGGGCTTGATGCGCGCTCGCGCGCCGGTGCAGTCAGCCTGCCAGGGGACACAGGTTTCACCCGATGGGCGGGCGAAGGGTGGAACGGAACGTCTCGCGCCCTCGGGCGCTTCCTGCAAACGGTTCGCATCCAGTCGTACCGCGGCTGGCCAAGCTGCACCGTCTGCTACATTGCCGCCGCGAACTCATCGGAGCCTGATATGCCTCGCGTCCCCTACCTGCCCGCCGACCTGCGTGAACCCGCTGAAATCGTTGATGCCGTGCGCGCCCGTCGCGGCGGTCACCTGCTCAATCTTGACCGGATGCTGCTGCATAGCCCGGAGCTCGCACGCGGCTGGAACGCGCATCTGGGTGCAGTGCGCACCCGAATGTCGGTCTCACCGCGGCTGCGCGAAATCGCCATTTGCGTGGTGGCGGTACTGAACGACGCAGAATACGAATTCATGCATCACGCGCCAGAGCTTCTCGCGGCGGGCGGCACTCAGGCCCAGGTCGATGCGCTCCGCCTGCCCTACGAAGCGATGGCAAATGCCGCGCTGTTTGACGAAATCGAACGCGCCACGATCGAGCTCACCATCGAAATGACCCGCAATGTTCGGGTGCGCGACGGGCTTACCGAATCGCTCAATGCCAGCCTTGGCACGCAGCACACGGTGGAACTGGTTGCCGCCATTGCCGCCTACAACATGGTGTCGAGGCTTCTGGTGGCGCTGGGCGTGGAGCCCGAATAAGCCCCTTTTGGGGCCGACTCAGAACTGAACGTCTTCCAGCGCCAGCGCGCCGGCCGCGCCGCTCACGATCGCGTGGCGTAGCGCCGCGGCCTGCGACAGGATGTGGTCGGCGAAAAATCTTGCCGTGCCGATCTTCGCGCTCAGAAATGCGGCATCGCCCTCGCCAGCATCGAGCAGCTGGCGAGCGGCCAGCGCAGCCCGCGCGAGCTGCCACCCGCCCAGCACCACACCGGCGAGCTTGAGATAGAGCACGGACCCGGCGAACACCGCCCGAACATCGCTGCGTGACGACGCCACAATGAAAGCCACCGCTTCTTCCAGCGACTGTGCGCCCGCGGCGAGCGCATTGCGGATAGCGCCAAGGTCGCCGTCCTGCCTTTCAAGTTCCTTCAGCGTCTCGCCCATGGCGGCAATCAGGGCGCGCGCGACCACACCGCCATCGCGCGCGGTCTTGCGTCCGATCAGGTCATTGGCCTGAATGGCCGTGGTGCCCTCATAGATGGTGAGGATCCGGGCATCGCGGTAATACTGCGCAGCACCGGTTTCTTCGATAAAGCCCATGCCGCCATGCACCTGTACGCCAAGCGAGGCGACTTCCAGCGACATTTCGGTGGACCACCCCTTCACGATGGGTACCAGGAACTCGTACACCGCCATGTTCCGCTTGCGGGTCTCCGCATCGGCAGCATGGTGCCCCGCATCGCAGGCAGCGGCCGCCACATAGGCGAGCGACCGCGCGCCTTCGGTGAGCGCACGCATGGTCATGAGCATGCGGCGCACATCGGGGTGGCGAATGATGGCCACCGGCGCAGCAGAGCCCGCGACATCACGGCTTTGAACCCGGTCACGCGCGTAAGCCACCGCCTTTTGATAAGCGCGATCGGCCACCGCAATGCCCTGCATGCCCACCGCAAAGCGGGCTGCGTTCATCATGACGAACATGTATTCGAGGCCACGGTTTTCTTCGCCCACCAGATAACCGATTGCGCCCTCACCGACATCGCCTTTGCCGTCGCCGTAGATGAGAACAGCCGTGGGACTCGCCTTGATGCCGAGCTTGTGTTCGATCGACGTGCACCAGACGTCGTTACGCGCACCGGGCTTGCCGTCTGCGTTCACCAGAAACTTGGGGACGATGAAAAGCGAAATCCCTTTGACGCCTTCGGGCGCCTCCGGCGTGCGGGCGAGCACCAGATGGACGATGTTCTCGGCCATGTCGTGCTCACCGTAGGTGATGTAGAT
>JAGWXN010000392.1 GCA_018969885.1 Betaproteobacteria bacterium
CCTACCAGCAGGTTATCAAGCACGCTGAGACCGCCGAACAGGGCGAGATTCTGAAAGGTACGAGCGATACCGCAGCGCGCGATGTCGTGGGCGCGCCTCGCGGTGATGTCCTGTCCGTCGAATTCAACCCGACCGGCCGTGGGCCGATACATTCCGGTGACGCAATTGAAGAGCGTGGTCTTACCAGCGCCGTTCGGACCCATCAGCGAGGTGATGGCTCCCCCGTGGACATCGAAACTGACCCGGTCGAGCGCGGTCAGGCCCTGAAACTGCATGAGTAACTCACGGACCTGCAAAAGGGGTTGACTCATGCCTCGCGCTCCTGCCGTTTCGCGCCAAGATAGGACTCCTGCACCACGGCGCTCTGCGCGACTTCACTGGCGGGTCCGCTGAGGGTGACGCGGCCGCGTTCCAGCACATATGCGGTGGCGGCGAAGTTGAGCGCGAGCCGGGCATTCTGTTCGACCACGAGAATGGAGGCGCCCAGCGTCTTGCCAACCAGATCCAGTTGTTTGTAAATGGCACTGACGATCAGCGGCGCGAGCCCCAGCGACAGTTCATCCACGAGAAGGAGCCTGGGCTGAGTAATCAACGCCCTGCCGAGCGCAAGCATTTGCTGCTCGCCTCCCGAGAGCCAGCCGGCCGCCTGGCGTCGACGCTCGAGTAATCTGGGAAAGAGCGCGTAGACCCCATCGAGCCGCTCGCGCTCAGTGGCGCGAGGCAGGACGGCGGCGCCCACCTTAAGGTTTTCCTCCACGCTCAGCTGCTTGAAGACCAGCCGGCCTTCCGGGACCTGTCCCAGGCCGCGTCTGACCAAGGTGTGGGCCGGAACGCCGAGTACGGACTGACCATCCATCTGAATGCTGCCCTGAACGATTTGACCGCCGTGAAGCGGCAGCAGTCCCGAAATGGCGCGGATCAGCGTGGTCTTGCCGGCTCCGTTTGCGCCAAGAAGTGCGACCACGCCCGACTTCGGGATCGAGAGGCTCACGCCATCGAGCGCGAGCCCTTTGCTCGCGTACCGGACTGAGAGATCGCGAATCTCGAGTGCCTGGGTCATGGTCATGCTCTCCGCGCTGCAAATTTCGCTTTCAACCGACTGACCATTCCCGTAATGCCCCAGGGCGCGAAGATCAACAGCAGGATGACAACGGAACCGAAGATGGCCTGTACGAGCTGCGGCTTGTGGTCGACCAGCATGCTGCGTACCAGACCCGTGGTGTCGCCAGCCTGCGCGGCCAGACCGTTGATGATGGAGGGCAGCAGCAGCCAGACCGCAGCGCCAACGACCGCACCGGGCAGCGAGCCCATGCCGCCAATGATGATCATGGCGATGAACTGAATGGCGAACTGGATACCGAAGAACTCTGAGGTGACATTGGTCAGGTAGTAGGCATAGAGCGCGCCTCCCACCGCGGCGATCGATGAACTGAACGCAAACGCCTTGAGCCGAAGGATGCGTACATCGATGCCGTTTGCGGTTGCAGCGAGTTCATGGTCGCGCATAGCCTGCATGGCGCGGCCCTCGCGGGTACGGAGGCTGTTGTGAAGCAGCCAGTACACCCCGACAACCAGAGGCAGGAGAAAGAAGTACCAGCGCATGGGCGTGTTAAGGGCCCAGCTCCCCAGTTCAGCCGCTTTGTAGGGCACCCCCACCACATCAAAAAATCTGAACTGATACTCCATGAAAATGAAGACCACGATGTAGTGGAGCGCGAAGGTGGACAGAACAAAATAGAGGCCGCGCACGCGAAGCGAGGGTAGCCCCGCGAGAAGCCCAGCGAGCGCACCGCTCAAGGCCGCGGCAACCAGCACCGCTGGAAACGGCCAGCCCCACTGCGATCCCGTGATGGCCGCGCTCATTGCGCCCACCGCATAGAACGCGGCGTGGCCGATCGAGATAAGCCCGGCTGATCCGGTGAGATAGTTAAGCGAGAGCGCGCCCAGCATCGTGATCAGCATCAGATTGACCTGGCTCAGTCCGATGTTGAGGAGCTGCATGTTGGAAAGCGCATAACCGAATATCTGCCGCTCGGTGAGTAGCGTGGGCAGATAGACGAGCGCAGCGACCGCCACCAGCCAGCGGAGGGCGCGTGCCCAGGGCAGACCAGCGCGGGAGGAATCGGGGGTGTCTTGACTCATGGTGTTGATCTCGCGACTTCAGACCCGGCCCAGCTCGCGCTGCCCGAACAGTCCCCAGGGCCGAACCATGAGAATCATCAGAAGCAACCCATAGACCACAATATCGGTGGACTTGGGGGAAATGTAGGTGGCAGCCAGTTGCTCGATGAGACCGACGAGCAGACCGCCGATGATGGCCCCGGGGATGCTCTGCATGCCGCCGATCACAACCGCTGGCAAGGCGAGCAGCCCGATGTGCTCCAGCTCGGTTGAGACAATCTGCAGTTGTCCCAGAAACAGCCCGCCGACTGCTGCGAGCGATGCGCCGATTCCCCACGCAAGCCGGTTCATCACCTTGACATTGATACCTGATACCAGTGCCGCCTCGTATCCATCTGCGGTCGCACGCATCAGGAGCCCGATCGGCGTGAAGCGAAAGAACGCAAAAAACGCGGCCATGCAGATCCAGCTCACGCTCGCTGCCACCAGATGAAGCTGCGATACCCGCACCTCGCCGATCATGAAGATGCCGGTGGGAATTGGGGTGGTGAGCGTGCGCCCCTGCAGGCCGTACAGAATCTCGATGACCGCGCGCATCACAATTGAGAGTGCGATCGTGAGCATGATGACCGCGAGCATTGGCCGCCCGGAGAGCGGCTGAATGAACACCACGTGAATGATCACGCCGAGTGCCGCGCTGGCGGCGATGATGGCAAGTATGGCAACCGGGAAAGGCAGACCGAGAAGGTTGATGGTGGTGACGGCAAAGTACGCGCCGAACGCGACCAGCATGCCCTGCGCGAAATTAAAGACGTCGGTTGCCTTGAAGATGACTGCGAATCCCAGGGCCACCAGACCATAGATGCTGCCGAGTGCGATTCCGCTGAGCAAGACCTGAATGAGCATGATTGGGGCCCCGGGATGGTTGATTACTTCATGTACTTGTCGTAATCGGCGAACTCGCCGAATGCAACGTACTTCTTCGCGGCATAG
>JAGWXN010000393.1 GCA_018969885.1 Betaproteobacteria bacterium
TCGCGATGCGGTCGACATCATCGTCATTTGTGCGGTGGCGGGCGCGGTGATCGGGTTACTGAACATCAGTGGATTGAGCCTCAGTCTGTCCCTGGCACTTGCCAAACTGGGCGAGGGCAACGTCATGCTGCTGCTTGTTGCGGTGGCGGTGATGTGCCTGATTCTTGGAATGGGTCTGCCCACGACCGGGGTGTATCTGCTGGTGGCAGTGATTGCGGCGCCTTCCCTCGTACAGCTTGGCGTGCCGCCGCTTGCCGCGCACATGTTTGTGTTTTTCTTCGGATGCCTGTCGATGATTACCCCACCTGTTGCGATGGCGGCGTTTGCGGCAGCCCACATTGCGCAGACCAGCCCGGTCCAGGTGGCGATGACTGCGTGCCGCCTTGGCTGGCCGGCGTTTGTCGTTCCCTTCGTTTTTGTATTCAGCCCGGGGCTGCTCATGGGGGGAGGGCCGCTGGTGATTGTCGTGTCGCTGGTGGCGGCGTGTGCGGGAGTCTGGATGGGGTCGGTTGCCTTCGCTGGGCAGCTGACGAGGCCACTGTCATGGGTGTCGCGCGCGGCGGCGGCGCTTTCATGTGCGCTACTGCTTTATCCGTTTGAGGCGAGTCTGGCGGGCGCGCTCATGAAGCTGATCGGTGCGCTGCTTTGCGTGGGGCTTGCGGTACGCGAGTTTCGAGCGCTCCCCAGCGGGGCGGGCAGCAGCGGTTAATCCTTCGTTATCGCGCTTCCTCCTGGTGAGGCTGCACGAAAAGCCATGCCCCCGTTGGTGGAGCGGCCAGGTATTCTCTGCCCCGGGCCGGCACTTGCGCTGGCGATGGGTTGGAGATGAATCATGACGCAGTCCTCGGTGTCACTCGGGCGGCTCGAACTGAAGAACCCCGTGATCTGTGCGTCCGGCGAGCATGTGCTCACCGAGGCCGGTATCCGAGCGGGGATCGCTGCAGGCGCTGCGGTCGTGGTGGCCAAGTCGGTGAACGAGACGACGGCCGCGCGCGAGCAGCTTGCGCGCACCGACTATGCGCTCTTCGATACCCGTTGGGCGCGAGAGGCATGGCCTGGCACCGATTGGCAGCGCGCCAATCTGCTCTGCCGATCCGGACTCCAGCCGATTGCAACCGATGAGTGGATCGACCAGGTTGCTCGTCTAGACCGCGAAGCGAGGTCTCAGGAGGCCTATGTTGCCGGTAGCCTGATCCTCGCTGATCTGAGCGAAGCGGTATCGATTGCCCGACGCATGGAACAGGCTGGGCTCAGGCTGATCGAATTCAATGTCGGGGCGCCGTACGGCGATGAGGCCGCGTCGGGTGCGATCATCACCGAACGTGCTGCGGATCGGGTCCGCGATCAGGTGTCAGCCGTCTGCGCGGCGGTGAATGTTCCGGTCTGGGTCAAGCTCACGGGCCAGAGCGAGAATGTTGCCGCGCTCGCGCAGGCCGCACGAGACGGGGGCGCAGCGTCGGTCATCATGATCGGGAGGTCGCTCGGCATGCTGCCCGACCTCGATACGCAATCGCCCATGCTGGGCACCAATCTCGGCTACGGCGGGGGCTGGGCCTTACCGCTCACCTGTTACTGGCTCGCGCGCAGCCGTAAGCGCCTTGGGCCCGACTTTCCGTTGATCGGCACCAACGGCGCGCGCGGCGGCGACGATGTGCTGCGCATGATGCTGGCCGGCGCCAGTGCCGTCGAGCTCTGCACCGCGGTGATGACGGGCGGCTTTGAGGTCATCACGGCGGCCATTGATGTGGTTCGCGCGTATGCCAAAAATAAGGCGCAGTCCGCCCAGGATTGGGTTGGGCTGGCCGCGGACCGGCTACAAACTTTCGGTGAGCAGCCGCTCAGGCCCGATCACTGGCGCCAGTTTGTACCGGCGCAGACCCGCGATTGACGCACAGGCGTCATCAGTTCTCTAGCAGTTTCAGATCGCGGACCATGCCCTTGTAGAGCTGGTCCTCCTCGACGAGCGCTGCCCGGAACGCCTGGCGGTCGAGATAGAGCGGGCTATTGAATCCCTTGCGTGCGGCTTCGAGGAACTCGGGTTGCTGAACCGCTTGGGCGAGAGCCGATGAGAGCTTCTGCAAGATGTCCTCGGGCACATCCCTGGGCGCAAGCAGACCGAAACTGCTGAGGTTGGCGAAGGTCACGCCCTGGTCCGCCAGCGTTGGGATGTTGTTCAACAGGGCAAGTTTCTGCGGCCCGGTCGTGGCCAGTGGGACGAGCTTGCCTGCATTGACTTGAGGCATGATGGCGCCGGGCAGTCCGAGTGCCATGTGGACATGGCCACCCAGCGCGGCGGTGACTGCCGGCGCAATACCCTGGAAGGGCACGTGCAGGACCCGGACTCCTGCAGCGGCGGCCATGGCCTCGCCCGCGAGGTGCGTGCCTGTTGATTGGCCGGCCGATCCGAAAGTTGCCTGTCCGGGGTTCTGCTTTGCCCAGGCGATCATGTCGGTGAGGGTTTTATACGGTGCGCCCGGACCTGCCGCAATGATGTAGGGCGTTCCAATCACGTTACCGATGGGCGCGAAATCGTCAAGCGAGTACGACTGCTTCCGCACGTTCGGCGCTACGGTCAGCGCGCCGGTGCCCGTGTAGAGCAGGGTATAGCCATCGGGCTTGGCCTGCTTGACGAGCGCGGTGCCCACCGTTGCGCCGCCGCCTTCACGATTCTCAATGACGAGTGATTGCCCGAGCAGCCGAGCAAAGGTGGGCGCCAGGGCACGAATCTGATGATCGGTGCCACCGGGCGCGTAGGGAACGATCACGCGGATAGGGCGGTTCGGATAATCGGCGGTTTGCGCCACAGACGCTGAGCTGACGAGCGCCAGCGAGACGGCCACGATGCAGCCGGCGAGGCCGAGCGGATCGGGATGGTGGGACTCGTTATCAGGCGGGTAAGAGGCCATCGCATGTCGTCCTGGGTCAGCGGAACGACTTTGATGGTTTCATCGGGGCTTCACCCTGTCAATGCGTCGATCCAGATTCCAGCAGCCCCAGCTCCTGCGCCTGGATCTGCAACGCAAGGTATTTCGAATAAGCACGGCATTGTGAAAACGCGCCGCCCGTGAAATACAGCCCGGGCTGCTTAGTGCGAGTCCACATG
>JAGWXN010000394.1 GCA_018969885.1 Betaproteobacteria bacterium
ACAGCCTCATGGGCATGACCTACAACCCGTTTACGCAAACCTACCGGCTGCAGTCGGGCGATCTTTCTGTGAACTACCTGGCCGCCTTCAGGCGCCCGGTAACCGATTGAGGGGCAACAATGACTGCTCAACGCTGGCCTCAGGCGGTTTTTTTTGATCTGGACGGCACGCTTGCCGATACCGCCGGTGATCTGGCCGCACCAATTCATGCAATGCGGGCCGAGCAGGGGTTAACGCCTCTGGATGATCACGACCTGCGTCCCCTCGCGTCCATGGGCGCAAGAGGGCTGATCGGCCGCGGCCTCGGGTTGAAGCCAGGCGATGACGCCTATGAGGCTGTTCGGCTCGACTTCATGCAGCGTTACGAAGCTGGCATGCTGGCGCGTACCCGGCTCTTTGATGGCATGCACGAGGTGCTGGCCGCGCTCGATTCGGCGGGTATCCGCTGGGGCGTGATCAGCAACAAAATCGAGCGTCTGGTACGGCCCATCGTTGCCGGTTTAGGCCTTGCGGAACGGTCGGTCTGCGCCATCGGCGGTGACACCACGCCGCACGCAAAACCACACCCCGCTCCGCTCCTGCACGGTGCGCAACTTGCCGGCGTGAACGCGACACGTTGCGTGTATATCGGCGATGATCTGCGGGATATCGAAGCAGGGCGCGCAGCGGGAATGCGCACGGTGGCAGCCGCCTACGGCTATTGCGGTGCCGACCACCCGCCCGAGCGCTGGGGGGCAGACCATCTGATCCGCGAGCCGCGAGAGCTCATTGCCTGGCTTTCGCTCACAACTGAGCCGGGCCGGATTGCCTGAGACGCCACGCGCATCCGGCGCGTAAACGCCACCCCCAGGTTCGCGGGCTTAGGCGAGCACGCGTGCGGCAATCGTTCCTGTATCGCATCCTGCGGGCAGCGCGCCGAAGGTAAAGCCCGCCATCGCATCGTCCCCTAGTCGGCTCGCGCAGAACGTATCAGCCACCGCACCGGGCGAGTGCCGAAGAAGAAGCGCAGCCTGCCACTGAAGCGCAAGGCGACCCACCAGATGCCTTGCCGACGCTTCCTCAGGCGGGCGCGTCAGGTCGCGCGCAAGCGCAGCGAGGCGTCGGTCGTAGCGGGAGTCAGCACCCCGCGCGAGCGAGAATTCTGCGAGCAATGCCTCCCGGGTCTGGGACTCTCGCGACAGCGCGCGCAGCACGTCGAGGCACATCACGTTGCCCGACCCCTCCCAGATGGAATTGACCGGCAGCTCGCGGTAGAGCCGGGCGAGCGGTGCCTCCTCGGTGTAGCCATTTCCGCCGAGTACCTCCATGGCCTCCGCCGCAAGCGTCGGACCACGCTTACACACCCAGTATTTGGCAATCGGGGTGCCGATGCGGGCGAGCGCGCGCTCGAGGGGGTCGGCCGCATCATCGAGCGCACGCGCCAATCGTAGCGCCACGGCAACCGCCGCCTCGGTTTCAAGGGCCAGATCGGCAAGCACCTGTCGCATGAGCGGCTGATCCACCAGCCGCCGACCAAACACACTGCGACCGCGCGCATGGTGAAGCGCGTGGGCGCTCGCGACGCGCATCACGCCTGCCGAGCCCAGTGCGCAGTCCAGTCGGGTCAACGAGGCCATTTCAAGGATCGTGGGAATGCCTCGGCCGACCTCGCCCACGAGCCAGGCCGACGCACCGCGAAATTCAACTTCCGACGAGGCGTTCGACCGGTTGCCGAGTTTGTCCTTCAGGCGCTGGATATGAATGGCGTTCCGGCTGCCGTCGGGCAGGCGCCGTGGCAGAAGAAAACAGCTGAGCGAGGCGGGCGAATCGTCCTCGGTCCGGGCGAGCACCAGGAACGCATCGCACATCGGTGCTGACATGAACCACTTGTGACCGGTGAGCCGGTATTCGCTTCCCCACTGACTGATGCCGGCAAACTGTGCGGTGGTGGTGTTGGCGCGCACGTCAGAGCCGCCCTGCTTTTCGGTCATGCCCATGCCGATGGTCACGCCGAGCTTGTCGGCGAGCGGTAGCGTCCTCGGATCGTAGCGACGCGAGAGGAGCTTTGCATGCCAATCGGAGAGCGCGGGCGCTTTGGCCAGCACCGGCGCGGCCGCATAGGTCATGGTGACCGGACACTGGCTACCGTTTTCCACCTGGGCAAACATCAGGTAACGCGCTGCTCTCGCCACCTGGCTGCCCGGCCCCGGTGCGAGCCAGGGCGAGCAGTGCGTGGCTTCCCCGATCAGACGCGACATCAACTCATGCCAGGCGGGATGGAACTCCACCTCATCTATCCGCTCGCCAAAGCGATCGTGAGTCCGAAGCCTGGGTGGGTACTCGTTGGCGAGCCGCCCCAGGTCAAGCACTTCGGCCCGCCCAAGGGCCGCCCCAAGACGGCTGAGGTCTGGAAACGACTCCGCGGCACCCTGTGCGGCCGCATGCGTGCGCAGTGCAGGATCCGAGTCGAACAGATTGAAATCAACCAGCGCCGATGACTGATTGAAGACCTCGTGGGTTGAAGCACTCATCGATCGCTCTCCGGTTCATGCACGAGAGGCTCGCTAAGGCCGCACGCCCGCCCCCTCATGAAGCATACCCGCCGCCCGCGCCGCCAGAAACAGTTCGAGCTCGATCATGTCGCGGCTCATCGGACTGGGCTGCTCGGCGCGCACCCCGGCAAAGCAGCCACGCAGGCGTCGTGCGAGCGACCCGGCCGATTGCCACTGCAGGCGGTAGATCGGGTAGGCGGTCGGATGCCCTTGAGGAATCGGGCTTCCCCCCAAGCGGCCGCCCGCAAGCTGGTCGTGGCAGTGCGCGCAAGATAAGGCCAGCTGCCCAATCCGGCTGGTGAAAAGACGGCTCCCGCGCTCGAGCGACTCGGTAAGCCTTGGATCATCGGGCCGAACAAGTTGAACGCCTCGCGACTGCATCGCCACATAAGATTCCAACGCCAGCATCGCATCATCTTCCGAGCCCAGAAGCGGCTGCGACTGGTGCCGCTCGCGACAGAGATTGATGCGCTTTTGCAGATTGACGGGCTCACCGAGTTTGTCGTCCCAGGCGGGATAGCGCGCGGCAACGCCCCGCATGGACTGCTCGGCCATGCCAT
>JAGWXN010000395.1 GCA_018969885.1 Betaproteobacteria bacterium
TCCTGGTGGAGGAGGTTGGATTCGAACCAACGTAGGCGTAAGCCAACAGATTTACAGTCTGCCCCCTTTAGCCACTCGGGCACCCCTCCAGGGAACCTTGAATTGTCGCCAATTCCCTGATGGCTGTCAAATTGAGCCCCAAGCCGACCGGCGTGCGAAACACCCAGTTAATTGACCGACCGGTCGGTCGACTAATATACTCGCTCGCTGAATGATCGCCCGATCACGGAGTGACGATGTACACCCAGTCGATGGACCTCTCCCGCGAAAACGCCGCCGCGGCGGCAACCCATGCCGAGCAGGCGTTCGAGGCGCGTATTGCGGCGGACCGAAAGGTCGAGCCGCAGGACTGGATGCCCGATGCTTATCGGCGAACGCTCGTGCGGCAGATCTCGCAGCATGCGCACTCGGAAATCGTAGGCATGCTGCCCGAGGGCAACTGGGTCACGCGCGCCCCCAGCCTGAAGCGCAAAGCCATTTTGCTCGCCAAAATTCAGGATGAGGGCGGCCACGGGCTCTACCTCTACGCAGCGGCCGAAACCCTGGGCACGCCGCGGGCACACATGCAACAGGCGCTGCTGGACGGCCGGGCGAAGTACTCCAGCATCTTCAATTACCCCACGCTCAATTGGGCCGATGTCGGTGTCATCGGGTGGCTGGTGGATGGCGCGGCGATCATGAACCAGATCCCGCTCTGCCGCTGCTCATACGGGCCTTACGCGCGAGCCATGATCCGCATCTGCAAGGAAGAATCGTTTCACCAGCGACAGGGTTTCGAGTCGCTCCTCGCCATGATGCGCGGCACCGAGTCGCAGCGAGCCATGGTTCAGGATGCGGTGAACCGCTGGTGGTGGCCCGTGGTGATGATGTTCGGGCCGAGCGATGCCGAATCGATTCATTCCGCGCAAACCATGAAGTGGGGCATCAAGCGCATCTCTAACGACGACCTGCGCCAAAAATTCATCGATGCCACCGTCCCGCAGGCGGAATTGCTGGGCATCACGCTGCCCGACCCCGATTTGCGCTGGAACGCCGAACGCGGCCACTTCGACCACGGCCCCATCAACTGGGATGAATTCTGGCAGGTGGTGGGGGGTGACGGGCCCTGCAATCGCGAGCGGATCGCGGCGCGGCAAAGCGCCCACGATAACGGCGCGTGGGTTCGCGAGGCCGCGGCCGCGCATGCTGCCAAACGCGCTGCACGGAGCCGGGCTGAAGCCGCCTGAGCTTGTGTTGACAAGGAGAACATGCGATGACCGGTAACGCTGCTTCGCCCGCCGACTGGCCGCTCTGGGAAGTGTTCGTGCGCAGCCGCCAGGGGCTTGATCACCGCCACTGCGGCAGCCTTCACGCGGCCGACGCGCGCATGGCGCTCGAGATGGCGCGCGATGTGTACACCCGACGAATGGAAGGCGTGAGCCTATGGGTGGTGCCCTCGCAGGCCATCATCGCTTCGCAGCCGGAAGACCAGGGCGTGGATTTCGACCCCATGTCGGACAAGATCTACCGTCACCCCACTTTTTATGAGCTGCCCGATGAAGTGCGCCACATGTGAAGACCGCGCGGCGCTCAGCCACCGGTGTGCGAGCGCCGGCTCTGCGCGAGGGGCGCGATGAGCGCCGCCGGGCCAACCGATCGCGCCGGCTTCGAGCACCTGCTTCGGTTGGGCGACAGCGCGCTCGTGCACGGCCAGCGCCTGTCCGAGTGGTGCGGCCATGGACCGGCCCTTGAAGAGGACATCGCTCTTACCAATATCGCGCTTGACTGCGTAGGTCAGGCGCGACTGCTGCTCGCGCTCGCCGGCGTGCGCGAGGGCTTGAACCGCGACGAGGATGCGCTCGCATACCTTCGCGACGAAGCAGCGTTTCGCAACTACACGCTCCTCGAACTGCCCAACGGCAATGGCCCGCGCGACGACTATGCGATCACCGTGATGCGCGGCTTTCTGCACGCTGCACTCCAGGTCCACCTGTGGCCCGCGCTTGCCACGTGCGCTGATCGCGAGCTGGCAGCAATCGCCGCGCGCTCGGTCAATGAAGCGCGCGCTCATCTGCGCCATTTCGGGCAGTGGGTGGTGCGGCTCGGTGACGGCACCGACCTGTCGCACGAACGCATGGCCGTCGCCCTCGAGCGACTGTTTCCCTACACCAACGAATTCTGGAGCGCGGACCCGGTCGAAGCAGCCCTCGCGGACGCTGGCCTTGGCGTGGTGGTGGCGAGCCTGAAGTCCGCCTGGGACCAGACCGTCAACCCGGTGCTGAGTGAAGCGGGCCTTGCCCGCCCGGCCGACAGCCGGTTCATGTCCACCGGCAAACTCGGCCGCCACAGCGAGCACCTGGGCCCGATGCTTGCCGAGATGCAGACGCTTGCACGCGCGCATCCCGGAGCGCGCTGGTGAGCCTGTCGGAAAGCGAGCGCCTGGCCCGCGCGCGAGACGCCGCTGCTCAGGTCTGCGACCCGGAGATTCCGTCGCTCTCGCTCGAAGACCTGGGCATCCTGCGCGGGGTGCAGATCGAGGCGGAGCGGGTGGTCGTGACGCTCGCGCCCACCTACACCGCGTGCCCGGCCACCGAAGCGATCTGCGATGACGTGGGGGCTGCGCTCGAGGCTGCCGGCGTGGCGCCTTTCGCGGTACGGGTGTCGCTCGCGCCGCCCTGGAGCAGCGACTGGATCACTGCGGCAGGGCGCAGAAAGCTCCTTGAGGCCGGCATCGCTCCGCCCGCCTGTCTCACTGCATCCGCAGGCACATCTGCCCCCGCCTCCGCCCCCGTCCGGTTCATCCGGCGCGAGCCCGAGCGCGCGCAGGCGACCACCTGGCTGCCGCGCGCCGACCCCTCACCTGAGTGTCCGCGCTGCCAGTCGCCTCAGACCGAACTGCTTTCCGAGTATGGCTCCACGGCTTGCAAATCGCTTTATCGCTGCCTCGCGTGTGCCGAGCCCTTCGACTATTTCAAGCCGTACTGATCACGGACCCTGACATGGCTTTACCCACCCTGCACCGATTGTCGATTGCCGAGGTGCGTGCGGAAGCAGCCGACGCGATGAGCGTGCGCTTTGCCATCCCAGCCTCGCTCCT
>JAGWXN010000027.1 GCA_018969885.1 Betaproteobacteria bacterium
CGGCGCCGGCAAGACCACGCTCATCAACCAGATCGCGGGCGAACTCCGTAGCGACGAAGGCCGCATCGACCTTCTGGGCGAGGATGTCACGCAGTGGCCGGTGGCGCGCCGCGCGCACCTCGGACTGGGCCGTTCCTATCAGATCAATTCCGTCATCGGTAGCTTTTCCGCGGTAGAGAACGTGCTGCTCGCTGTGCAGTCCGGGCCTCGCGGTGGGGGCCACAACTTCCGGTTCTGGAAGCCCGCCACCGCGCCGGGGCCACTCATCGACCGGGTGGACGACATTCTCCAGATGCTGGGACTGGGTGCCGAGCGCGACCGGCCCGCTGCGGTGCTGTCGTACGGCCAGCAACGGCTGATCGAGCTTGCCATGGCGCTTGCCACCGAGCCGCGCGTACTGCTGCTCGATGAACCGATGGCGGGGTTAGGCCCGGTTGAAACCGAACGCATGATCGAGCTCCTGAAACGCCTGCAGCCGCACTACGCCATGCTGCTGGTCGAACACGACATGCATGCGGTGTTCTCGCTCGCCACGCGGGTGAGCGTACTGGTCTATGGCCGGGTGCTGATCTGCGACGTGCCGTCGGTGGTACGCACCAGCGAAAGCGTGCGCGAGGCCTATCTGGGCGACGAAGAGATCGGCGCATGAGCAGATGCACCCATTTACGGTCTGCCGGAGGTCGCGCATGACATCGGCGACGCCACTCCTTGAGCTTGCCGCGGTCGAGAACGGTTACGGCATCAGCCAGGTGCTGTTTGACATCAGCTTTTCGGTGGCCGCGGGTGAATGCGTGAGCGTGCAGGGCCGAAACGGCATGGGCAAGAGCACCACGGTCAAAAGCATCCTGGGCATTCAACCGGTCTGGCGCGGCGGCATCCGCTGGAAAGGCCAGCCGGTGGACCGCTGGCCGCCACACCGTATTGCGCGCCAGGGTGTGGGGCTGGTGCCCGAAGGTCGACAGATATTTCCCAACCTCACGGTGCGGGAGAACCTGATTGCCACCGCCGTGTCTCGCCCGGAACGCAGTGCGCCCTGGGACTACGCGCGCGTCGTGCGGCTCTTTCCGCGGCTCGCCGAGCGTGCAAACAATTTCGGTAACCAGCTGTCGGGGGGAGAGCAGCAGATGCTTGCCATCGGCCGCGCGCTCATGACCAATCCCGAGTTGCTGATCCTGGATGAGGCCACCGAAGGGCTATCACCCCTCATCCGCCAGGAAATCTGGAATGCGCTCGCAACCGTGCGCGCCGAGGGCATGTCGATCCTGGTGATCGACAAAAATCTGCGGCCGCTGCTTGAGCTGTGTGACCGGCACCTGATCCTGGAAAAAGGACGCGTGGTGTGGTCGGGCAGCTCGGCGGATTTGCGTGCCGATCATGAGGCGCAGCAGAAATATCTGAGCGCGTAAGGGGCGAAATCACGCTCCGCGCAGCATCACGCCCTGCGCCAGCAGCCTGCGCTGTACGTCGGCGACATCGACCGCGCGCGGCTGTACACGCGACTTGACCGCGACCGCCGCCGCCACACCGGCGCCCTGCCCCGTCAGCCAGCACTGCGGAATCTCGCGCAAAAAACCGTGCGAGTTGCGGTCGCACGCCACATGTCGGCCCGGCGCAAGCAGACCATCAAGCGACTCAGGAATCAGGCTTCCGAGCGGCACCGAGATGTTGGGCCATTTGGGATTGACCGAGGGCGTGACGCCAATCTCATCGGCATGCACCATGGCGGTTGGCCACTGCGCACGGGTGACGCGTGACACGCCGGCCAGTCTTCGCGTATGACGCACGCCGATCTGTGGCCCGCTCAGCATGATGAACGCACGCTCGAAGCCCGGGGCATGCTCGCGATAAAACGCGAGGATGTTCCGGATCGCTTCGTGCGAGCGGATATCGACGGCGCTGAGATCATCGACATTGAGCCCCGAGTAGCCAGATTGGCGCGGTCCCATGAACAGCGCCACATCATTACGCCACGAGACATAAGCGCGCTCGAACAACCCGCAGCGCTCGCGTCCCAGCCGCATGAAGTCGGCAAACTGCTCCGGTTGCCCGCCGCGGAATTCAAGAAACCGCTCCATATCGACACCGCCAAACAAAAAAGCGGTGTTCATGCAGTGATGGATATCGTCGGGTTCAATATCGGTGTCGCTGCGCGCACCGGCACGCGAGAACAGGTCGCCGTCTCCGGTGGCATCAATCACCACATCGGCAAAGATCGCCTGCCGGCCCTCCTTGCTCTCGAACACCACCCCAGTGACGCGACCGTCTTCCACGATCGGCACCGACACCCAGGAGTGATAGACCAGCCGCACGCGCCGCTCGAGCAGCATCTGCTGTGACTCGAGCTTGAGCCACTCGGGGTCGATGGTGGGCGCCCAGGTGACGATGCCATGGTGTGCCGAGGTGCGAAGCGCCCAGTACGACGCCCGCGCCGGGTCGCGCGATCCCCACTCGGTTCGCGGCGGACCCGCCACGGCGTCACGCGGCAGGCGATCGAGCATCTCTTCGGCAAAGCCGCGGATTGTGGGCTGTCCATCCCAGTCGCTCATCCGGTCGATCCAGATCACCAGGCCACCGGTCGAGAGCCCGCCCAGATGGTTGTAGCGCTCAAGGACGCAGACATCGACCCCCTCGCGCGCCGCAGCGGCCGCCGCCGCCGTACCGGCCGGGCCGCCCCCCACCACCAGCACCTCGCATCGGTGATACACCGGGATTTCGCGCGAGGGTTCGGTCCAGGTGCCCGTGCCGTTTCTTGGCGCCGACCGGCGCCCACCCTCAAAGATGTCCTGCGACAGGATGCGTTCTTCAGAGATCTGAGTGGTTTTCAAATCGGCCCCCTTGAGTGCGATCATCTTGCGCAGAACCGCGGTATTGAGCAACCCTGCGCTTCGTTGAATGGAAGACCCCATCAGCATGAATCTCCCCGCTTCGGCCCATTTTTCACCCGACGTGGTCTAGAGCACGTGGCGTACCATGGTTGCTACATTCGTTGCCTGCGAAGGCTGCTTCTTTGACAACACGGAGGCCCTGCCCGATGAACCCTCGCCTGCCCCGAACCCTGAGCGCTGATCAGGCCATTCCGCGTACCGACCTCTTCAGGCGCCAACTTACGCTGAGTGCGATCCTCACGGTGGCGCTCACCGGAGCAAACGCCCTGGTATCACCGGTTGCGCAGGCCCAAACCGCCTGGCCCGATAAGCCGATTCGCATCATCGTGCCCTACGGTGCGGGCTCATCACCCGATGTGCTGGTGCGCATCCTCGCCGAGCGAATCGGCCCTCGGCTGGGCCAGCCTGTGGTGGTGGTCAACCGCCCGGGCGCAGGCGGCAACACCGGTACCGGCTACGTGGCCAAACACCCGCCCGACGGCACCACCTTCGTGGTCAGCACCAACGGCCCATTGGTCTACAACACGGTGCTCTATCGAAAGCTGGGCTACGACCCGCTCACCGAATTACGACCGGTCGTGCTCGCTGGCGGGCAGGCCAATGTGTGTGCGGTGCGTGCCGACTCTGGCATCACCAGCCTGATGGGGCTTGTCGAGGCGATGAAAGCCCATCCCGGCAAATTTAATTTCTCTTCCACCGGCGTGGGCAGCCTGTCGCAGCTGGGAGTGGAGTTGCTCAAGGTGAAGACTGGCACGTTTGCCGTACACATTCCGTATCCGTCATCGCCGCAGGCGATCACTGCCATCCTTCAGGGTGATGTGCAGTTCGCATGCGTCCCGGCCGTGGCGGTCATGCCGCAGGTCAGGGCAGGCCGAATGCGCGCGCTCGCTGTGTCCACTGCCAAGCGCAGTGAACTCACCCCCGACATCCCCACCATGAAGGAAGCGGGTCTGCCCGAGATCGAAAGCGTCGCCTGGATGGCGATCATGGCGCCCGCTGGCACGGCGGATACGATCATTCAGCGCATGAACCGGGAGATTAACGAGGCCCTCGCTGCGCCCGACGTCAAGCAGCGGCTTCATGCACAGTTCATGGAGCCGTTGGGTGGGTCGCCTGAAGATCTGCGCGCCTTTATGCAGAACGAGCTGCGGGTGATGACCCCGGTGATCCAGCGGATCGGGATCACCGCGGACTGAAGAGATTTTTAAGCTTCTTTCCGCCTGCGTCACGATAGACATCAAAGTCTCGATCGAGCGACACAACATGCGCAATACCAAGCCGCGCCGCCGCCTCGGCAATGGATGCATCAGCCAGATCCAGGGGCAGGCTGGCAAAGCGTTGGCAGATGGAGACGACCGACCCGAGCGCGCCATCGGGCGGGTGGTCTAGCCTGAGCGCACCGCGCTGCGCCCAGTCAAGAAAATCGAGCGCGGCCAGGTTATGGACGCGACGGGCAAGCAGCGCGCAGACCTCGGTCATGACCGGCCAGGTGCTGTGCAGCCGAATATGCTGATTGGATTCGAGCCACGCAAGGGCCGCCGGATGCCAACGGTCGGCGCGATTGAAGAGTGCAATTAAAGGCCCGCTGTCGATCAGCGCATCACGCGGGGGCCTGGAACGAAACCACCTGGGATCGGGCTCGGCCGCTGACAGCACCGCGCGAGGGCTCATGCCCCCCGCCCCGCCTGGCGCTCATCCCACACCTCGGCGAGCGCGCGCTTACGCTCCTGTGCAAGCTCAGCCTGACCGGCATGGCGCCCGAACACCGACCGGCCCAGAGCCCAGGCCGAGTCTGTTTCGGGCTCGCGCGCGAGATAAGCGCTCAGGGCATCACGCATGACCTCGCTGATGGAGCGTCCCTCCTGAAGACAACGCTGCCTGAGCGCGGCCTCGAGGGAATCGGGGAGTTTTACGGTGGTTGTCATGATGACGACCTGATAGGTAATAAAAACTATATTACATTAAATTCAGAGCATCGACCAGACCGAAAGACAGATCCCAACGCTCAGAAGCGCGCGCTCAAACCCGCCAGCCAGCGCCCTTCGCACGCCTGAGGCAGGAAGAGATGGTCGCGGTGTCGCTCGGACGCAGTCATCTCGGATGTCTTGACCGGCCCCGCGGGCTCCAGGGCGTAATGGCTGTAACCGTCTTCCCGGCAAAGGTGTTCGAAGGCGGCCAGATCAACCCCCGGCAGCAACTCGGCCACGATCGCGGGCCGCAGGTTTTTCAGCAACTCGGGTGCCCCGCGCAACACATCGGCCTCGCGCGATTCCACGTCGATCTTTAAGAGGACTTCGCGGCCAACCATTGAGCTCAACGGCAGACAAGCATCGAGGCGCGCGACCCGTACCGCGCGTCGCGCCGAGTGCTGCGACCGGAACCCGCTGTTGAGTGATGCCGATGTTTCGATCAAGCCGTGGTCCGCGCGTGGAAAATACAGCGTTGCGTCCCCCTCGCCAGCCCCCAACGCAACACGATGCAGGGTCAGCCGTTCGGACAATTCCGAGACCCGCATATTGGCCTCGAGAATGCCGGCAATTTCTGCCACGGGTTCGAACGCATGGGCCTCCGTCGCACCGCAGGCCAAAGCCAACAGGCTGTAAAAGCCGGTATTGGCACCGACATCGATGAATACCGGTTGAATCGCCTGGCACCACTGTGCCACCAGCATCGGTAGCGGCGCCTCATAAGCTTTCCAGCCCTGTCCCAATAAAGTCATCGCCACCTGATCGCGACCCGCGCAGGTATCCATCCAGAAGCGTCGGTGCTCGCCGTTCACCTGCACATCGGCCTGCGCGAGATGATTGATGAACATGGCTCAAGCGTCCGGCGGTAAGCGATAGTGGGTGGCCGTATCGCCGAGCAGTGTTTCCCATGCGCGACCCAGCTCGGACTGAAAGCGCGCTTCACTGAACGCTGCTGCGGTGGCCTGTCCGGCCTGAACCCGAACCGCTATCGCGCCAGCACCGAGCGTCAGCGCTTGATGCAGGGCATGCGCGAAGCCTTCAGCATGGCCGTCGGCCACCCAGAACCCGTTCTCAGGGGTAGCGTATTCCGTGCCGCCCGCCCCGTCGTAGCCACACACCAGGCAGCCTGCAGCCATCGCTTCCAGCGGCGGCAACCCCAGCCCTTCGTCCTTGCTGAGGCTGGCGAAAACCAGGGACTCGGCTAAAACCTTTGCCACCTGGGGCCGGGTCATATCGTGAATCTCCACCCAGGGCACCTCGGCATGTTCCGGGTAGAGCCCGCGGAACAGCGCCTGCAGGAGAGCGATTTCAGCGGGCCGCTTGCGCGGCATGTAGGCAATCTGCCGCCGCTTGGCCACGCCTCGGGCCGCCTTGGCAAAATGGGGCAGCACCCACGGGTGAACCACCTGCCAGTCGGTTGTCGACCCCCAGCGCTGCAGCGTGTCCCGGGTGAAATCGCTGCAACACAGACCGCCCGCGAGCGCGTAGGCATTCATGCTGGCAATGTTGGCAAAGCCGCGAAAGGTGTAGAACGGGTTCTGGTTATGAATGGCCACCTTGCAGCGCAAAGCGGCCAACTGTTCAAACATGATCGGGGGCGTCACCTCCGGCAGTACCAGCCAGTCCTGGGATGAAAACACCAGCGACTCCCCCCAGTGAACCATCGGCACCCCATAGGGCTGGCTCGGCACGCCCACGCGAGAGCCTGGGTCGAGCAGCAAGAAGGCGCGCCAGCCCAGGAGCCGGAGCGCCGCGACATGCTGGAAGTTGACCAGCTCACCCCCGGCGCGCAGCGGCAGCGCGCCGACGTAGTAGATCGATGGCCTGGCGGACATGGCAGAAGCCGGTCACGGTTTGCACGACGCGCGCCACATCACGCGAATCGCGTCCTGCAGTGCTCGAGCATGCTGATCGATATTCCAGGCCGAGGCTGCCTGCTGACGGGCGCGCAGACCACGCTTGAGATCCAGCAGCGCGCCACGGTCGCGACCCATTGCCGCGGCAATCTGAACGTAGTGATGATCGTCGCGCGCCACCCAGTCAGGGAGCTTCAGCGCGGTCATGAAACTTGCGCCCATCCGCGAGACAAAGTGCTGCCCCGACAGCACCACAACCGGCACCCCCATCCAGAGCGCCTGCAAAGTGGTGGTTCCCCCGTTGTAGGGCACGGGATCGAGCGCAATATCGACGTCTTCATATTCCGCCATCATGTCGGTCAACCCGACGGGTCCTCGGAACTCGAGCCGTGAGGCGTCAATCCCGTGCGCCGCGAATCGCGTCTTGAATGCGGTCACCGCACCGCCATCGTTGAAACTGGGCGCCTTGAGAAGCAATCGCGAATCGGGTACCGCTTTCAGTACCGCCGCCCAGAGCGCCACGGTTCGGGGCGTGAGCTTGGGCGCATTGTTAAACGATCCGAAAGTGAGCGGCCGCGCGAGGTGCCGAGCGCCGTAGTCCGGATACGGGTAGTCAGTTTCCGGATGAAAACAGAACACGGCTCCGGGCAAACGGATCACCTGTTCGCTAAACAGCGCATCACTTCCGGCGGGCGCCACCACGTGATCGGCAATCAGCCAGTCGATATTTGGCACGCCGGTGGAGCCAGGGTATCCCAGGTAACTCGCCTGGACCGGCGCCGCTCGCTGAGCGAACAGGCCCATCCGGTTCATGCTGGTATGGCCAGCGAGATCAAGCAGCACATCGATGCCGTCAACCTCAATACGCCGAGCGAGCTGACTGTCAGCCCACCCGGCGCACTCCACCCAGCGCGCGACCCGCTTTCGCGCCAGGCGCGTCTGATCGTCGTAAGACACGCCCGTGAAATAGACGGTGAGTTCAATCGCGGCCGGATCCAATCTGGGGAGAATCGGCTGCATGAAAATATTGACGGGGTGCTGGTGATGGAAATCAGCCGACACCAGCCCCACCCGCAATTTCCGCTCGGGATCGCGCGAATTGGAAAAAGATTTCGCTGATCGCGCTCCCGTCCCCATGTCGTGGAACAGTCGCCTGTGCAGCGCCGCCACCTCCTCCGCACTCAAAGTGTCACTGTAAAGCGAGGACATCGCCGCGCTCGAGCGCATCTTGGAAGTTGGCCCTTCTGACTCGCCCATCTCGCGATACAGAGCAAGCGCCTGATCGGCTTCGCCACGGCGACCTGCAATGGACGCTCGCATTGAGCGGGCGCCAGGTTGCGGGGCCAGGGCCTCGGCGCGCGCGAGCGACTCGAGCGCTTCGTCCATGTGCCAGCTCTCGGCGTAGGCGTGAGCCAGGTTCCAGTGCGCGGATGCACTGTTCGGGTAGAGCGCCACGCAGCGCTGCAGGACCTGCTGCGCCTCCTGCCAGAGATTGAAGCGAAAGGACGTTTCGGCAAGTCTTGCGAGCGTGGCCTCAGCCGTTGCGGCGCTCGCGCGCTCGAACGCTCGGTGGGCTTCCTGGTCGAGCCCCAGGCGCATCAGAATCTCGCCGAGGTCGATCTGCATCTCGGCCAGATCATTGTCGTCGATGGGTCCTTGCTGCCGTTCGATACGCTGGGCCATCAGCGCCTGACGCATCGCCTCGAGCGCGCGGGCAGCATCGCCCCGTTCGAGCCTGAAGCGGGCCATCCGCCAGTGAATGGTGCGCGGCAGCTGGATGGGAGGGGGACCGTCGCGTTGAGCGTCGCTCGTGCCGGGCGTACGCTGGGCCGCTGCCCCAGCTACCAGCACCGCCCGGTGATACGCCGTGGCCGCCATCTCGAACTGGCCGGCATCCTCCAGCCCACGGGCCATGGATAGCATTGCCTCCCATCGCTGGGGGGCCACTGCCATGGCCCGCCGGTAGGCCGCCAACATGGGATCCAGTTCGCCCTGCCGCCGCAGCACATGGCCAAGCTCGAGCCAGGCACTGAAATTGGCACCATCCTGCTGGACCACCGATTCGAAGTGGCCGCGCGCCTGCGCCGGATCATCAAGCCGCGCCGCGCAGCGGGCGAGCTGAAGACGTGCGGGCAAGAAGGCGGCGTCTACTTTGAGAGCCGCTTCAAAAGCTCGTCGAGCCTCAGCCACGCGTCCCAAGTCGTAGAGCGCATTGCCCCAATTAAAGTGAGCCTGCGTGGGTGCACCAGGTAGCCCTGCCGCCTGCTCGTACAACTCAGCTGCGCCTTTCAGATCACCGGCCTGCCGCTGAGCATAGCCCAGCTCGATCAGTCGGGCGGCATCGACCGCGGGCGCAGGCGCTGCTACCGATCCGCCACCGCGCTTTACGCCACGATCACCCGACTGTCGATCAGCAACTGCGCCTGGGCGCTTGTGTGGTTCCATACGCTGTAGGTGTTACCGTCGACCATGTCATTGGGGTTCAGGGTCCAGTCGGCGAGGTCATTCAATGTAACCTGATCGCCAGTGGTGCCTTCCACTCGCAGCTGGCAACGCGCTTCGGTTGCGGACAGTGCCTCGCCGGTTACGCCATCTGTGTTGGCCGCATTCCAGCGATTGGTCTGCCCGTCTTCAAGCACATCGGACAGTTGCAAGCTCCGCGTATTGTGCCCCGAGCCGGCGAAGACCACCGCATCGCGGGTGCCCCCATCGGCGTGGCTTGGCAACACCTGGAACCAGGCGTCGCTCATCGCAGACGTGCTGCCATCAGATTTCTGATAGCTTCCCTGGCCGAACAGGGTATTGCCCTGGTTGTCGTGCCTGGATCCGTCATGCGCCAGATTGAGACCCACGATGCCATGCTGCGCGAGGGTCTGCAGTTCACCCGCGTCGGTCACACCATCGCCATCGGCATCCACCCAAACGCGAAGCTCGGAAAACGCGGCGTCATGCGAATCGATCGCGCCGTCCCCATTGGAATCGAGCGCTGCCAGTGCCTCCCAGCCATCAACGGCCGTGCGGCCATTGGGCAGGGCGGTGGCATTGCCCAACAGCTCCGTGCCGTTGTTGATGATCCCATCGTTATTCAGGTCCCGCGCAAGCAGGCCATCTGTTCGCGATACCCAACCCGCCTGAGCCAACTGCCCCCGCGCGCCGAAGTCAAATACCACGCCCTGTGACGCTTCGACGGTCTGCACGCCATCGCCGTTCAGATCCAGTACGATCGGCGACGCAGCGCGGGTATCCTTGATGTCGATATGGTCGACCCAGGTCTCGCCGCTTGGCGCAGAGGATTGCTTGTAGCCCGAGAATTGGTAGGCCCAGCCCGCTTGGTTCTCGCTGGTCCACGCGGTGTTGTTCCAACTCACCCTGGTGGTGCCGTCGACCAATACTTCCGTCAGGCCCGTCGTCGACACCTTGACCCTGATGTCGTGCCACCCCGCCAGATTTACGCCGATGGCGTTGGTCTTCCACACATAGCTGCTGGCCGTGAGGTTCCAGCCGATCCAGATGTTTCCGACGGCTTCAAACAGGACGACCAAGCCTTTCGCCATCCCATAGAGCCCGTTAACCGGCACCGAGCTATTGTCCGTACCGAACGCGAAGTTGCTCAGGTTGTAAGCAGCGCCCGAGAAGTAATGCTGGAACGAGGCGTCCATGGCCGTCACCATTTGGCCACTGGCGGGCGCGGTGTTTTGGAACCAGACGCCGCGCTGCCCCGTTACGTTGTCTGCCAGGATCAGTTCATTGTCCCCAGCATCGGAACTCGGGCCATTGGCGATGTAAGCCTTGTTATTGACGAACGCCCCAGAGGTGTCGCGGCCCCAGGCCTGCGTCATCGGCGGCAAAGTGCTGTCCAAATTGTATTGGAAGCTGTTCACCGTCCCAGTCAGGTTCAGCGCGTTCGACGCCGTGTTGGCGCTCCCCGCCGCATCCGTGAACTTGTTTGCGCCCACTGTGACGGAGCGCGCATCCCCGAGATTGCCGTTGGCCGTGAAGGTGACCGTGTAGCTGCTGTAGCCCGAGCCCACATCACCCGAGCCCACCACTGGCACCAGGTTGCTCACCGAACCGCCGGTCGCGGTCAGATCCGCCAAGACAAAGTCGGTGGATTTTTCCGACAAGGTGATCAGCAGAGTGGTCGAGGTGCCTGCATTCACCGTGCTCGCGGCACCGGAATTGATGGCGAGTGTTACCGTCGGCGCAGTGGTATCCACGGTCACCGGATAGGCCATGCTCGCTTGGCTTTGATTGCCGGTTGGACCAACCACTCGCGTAACGTAACTCACTGCCTGTCCGTCAACCAGGGTCCGGGTATCGCTGTAGGTCCAGGTCGTCGCTCCGCTTGCTACGGTTGCATTACCGAGGTAGGACGTACCGTCATAAACGCGTACCTGCTCTCCAGCTGCAAGTGCGGCACTGATCGTGCCACTTACCACCAGACCGGTGTCATCGGTGTAGGCCCCTCGAGCGACCGTACCAGTCAACGTACCAACATTGTCGGTCACCGCACTGATCGTGGCCGTGGTGTCCTGGCTTACCGCGATCGCTCGGTCAATGAGCAGTTGTGCCCGTCCTCCTGCATGATTCCAGACACCGTAGGTATTGCCGTCGACCATATCGTTGCTGCTGGCAACCCAGTCGGCAAGGCCAAACAGGTCAACCCGATCGCCTGCATTACCTTCCACCCTCAGCTGTCGACGAGTCTCGGTGGCCGACAGCGCCTCGCCCGAGACACCCGTTGTGTTCCCGGCGTTCCAAACGTTGTGATCACCGAAACGCAGGACATCGCTGAGTTGAAGGCGCAGGGTGTTATCACCTGAACCAGTGAGATCGATTCGCTCGATATCTTCGATCGCGTTCTGGCCGAGCGACCGCAAATCAAACTCCATACTGGCACCGTCCAGCTGCACGGTATCGATCCCGGTTCCCCCGTCGATCCGCGCAACGTTTTGGCTGTCGTTACCGGTGTTTCGGACGAGCTTGGTCAGATTGTCGGCGTTCAGGATGAGGATATCGCGACCCGCCCCGCCATACATGACGTCAGCGCCACCCCCACCTTTCAGCGTGTCGTCGCCCCGACCGCCAATGAACTGTTCGTTAAGGTTCGACGTGGTCGAGCTGGTATTGAGACTGTCGTTACCCGTGGTGCCCATGAAATCGATCGCCGACAGGTTCATGCCGGCCGCGAGTCCACCGAAGATCACATAGGTCTTGCCACCGTAGATACCATTCGTGAATGCGTAGGGAGCGCCCACCAGAAGATCGCTGAAACCGTCGCCGTTCACATCGCCCGACCCGTCAACGCCCCATCCGGAATAATCATTTGCCGACTCGCCAAGGATGCGGAAGCCATCGCTCGCCGCCATGCCGCTCAGCGAGAAGGACGCACCCGAGGTGCGGCCGTAAATCACATAAGATTTCCCCGCGTCCGTCACGGCATAGTTATCGCCAAAGCTGTTGCCGACAATGAAGTCGGACAGACCGTCGCCGTTAAAGTCGCCGATTGGGGCGAGCCGGTGACGGGTACCGTACTGGGTGCTGTTGGCCGCTGTATTGTCGATGTCGTTGATGGTGATCGCGAAGCCCCGACTGCCACTTCCGTCGACGGCACTCGCGGCCAGCGTGAGGTTGCCCGGCGAACCGGTCGCGCCGTACACCACATAAACGCGGTTGGCGGCATCGCTGATCGCAAAGTCGGTCAGGCTGTCGCCGTTGATATCGCCCACCATCTCGACATCCGCCCCCAGCCAGCTGTTTGCGGTGCCTGGCTCGGCACTGATCACAAAGCCGCGTGTCCCGACGCTGGTGGAGGCCGCCAGCGACGCGTTACTCGACGCACCATAGACCACATACACCCGCCCCCGGTTGCTATCGGCAATCGGATCACTGATCAGCACATCGGCATAGCCATCCCCGTTGAGATCACCACCACCAGCGATTCGACCAAGCCTTGAGATATTTCCCCCGAGACCAGTCATCGCAAAGCCACCGACACCGCTTTCTAGGGCGGAGCCCTGTACGGTTGTGTTGTCGGTTCGGCCATACATCACATAAGCCTTCCCGGTTGCAGTGGCGTAGAAGCCCAGATCGTTCAATCCGTCGCCGTTGAGATCGCCCAGACTGTCGTTACTCCAGGAAAAGTTGTCGCCTGTGCTGCCGCCGGTATTGCCTTTGATGGCAAAGCCGTTGGTGCCCAGGGCTGAGGTCCAGATGGGGCTTCCGCCGGTACGACCATAAATCACATAGGCTTCGCCAGGCCTGATGACACCGGACGTCCCACGGTCCTGTCCGGCCCCCACCAGGAGATCGGCCAGACCGTCGCCATTCAGGTCACCCGCGCCATAGACGTCCTGCCCGAGGCTATCGGCGTTCCGATCGGAGTAAATGGCGAACCCGCCAGTGCCACCCGCTACCGCAGTCAGGTACACCGTGGTGTTGGCGGTCTGACCGAACACAAGGAAAGCCATTCCAGATTGATCGACGTAGGTGTACCCCGGCGAGTTGCCCTCGGTCACACCGACCAGGATATCGTCCAGCCCGTCACCGTTGACGTCACCCACGATCGCCACGTTCATGCCTGACAGGGTGTAACTCTGGCCCCTGATCGCAAAGCCCGAGACAGGGCTACCGACCTGGCTGAGCGGCAACTCAAAGGCGTAATTCACAGGTACCGTTGCCGCTGCACTCCGATTGCCCGAGGCGGTCGAGGTGATCCAGGCAGCCACATTGATCGTGCCGTAAGCCTGCGCCTGGAGTTCCGCCGCGCTCAGGCTGAAATCCACGTATTGGTTGGTGGTGAGATCGGTGCTCGTCAAGGTGACGGTCTTGCTGACCGAGCCCCAGGTGAGTGTGAGCGTGTCGCCCACAACCGGCGGCTGTGCAGCGCCGGTGACTGGCAACTGCACCCGGACCGCTGTACCGTTGGCCACCTCGGCGGTGGTGAGCTGGCCGTCGATCGTGCCGCTGGTGGTGAACGTCGAGCCGGTCGTCGAAGTCAGCAGCTGATAGCGCGCCTCTGGAATGCCGGTGGTATCGCTCGCCGTGGCCGACGTGCTCCAGGCCGTCGTACTGATTTTGGGGGCGGTCGGCAAGATGAAATTGAGCGCCACCGCAACGGGGTCTGAACTTGCAACCAGACTGCCCGAAACGGGCGCGCTCACCAGATCAGCACTGATCGAGACGGTGTCGCTGCTGTCGTCGGGCGTGACCGCGGCGATCACGGCGGTGGGCACGAGAATATCGATATAACCATTGCTCCGATCGGTGCTACTGATCGAAGCGCTCATGACGCTTTGTGAACCCCAATTCAACCGTATCGCCTGACCGTCTGCGGCACCGGTATCCTTGATCAGCACCCGGACGACCGTACCGCCCGCGCTATCGCGCTCGGCGCCGGTCAGGCCGCCGAAGATCTCGAACGCGGAATCGAGGAGCACGCCCGGACGAACCACAAAGCTCATATCGGCGTCGATCAGAATCTGCGCGGCGCTGGTGCTGTGCCTGAGCACCCGGTAGGTGTTGCCCGCGTTGACCACGTTGCCGCTGTCAAAAAACGAAGCATTGACCGTCACGCTGTCGGCGCTGGTGCCGTCAACCACAATCTGTTTGTGGGGGTTGAGGGCACCCCAGCCGCTGGCTCCGCCGCTCGCGGTGGCGGTCCAGCCGTTGCCAGTGTTGAAGCGGTTGGACTGGTTGCCCTGGTTGAGCACATCCAGCAGATTGAGCACTAGGGTGTTGCCGCTGCTGGCGTTGTTGGTGCTCAGGTCAAAGCGCTCAACCTGCGCAATCACCGGGCCTCGGATAGACGTCAGATTCAGGGTCAGGCCGGCACCATCGACCTTGAGGGTATCGATGCCGGTTCCGCCGTCGATACGAGCGATGTTCTGACCCTCGTTGCCGGTATTGCGCGCCAGCTGATTCAGGTTATCGGCATTGAGAATGAAGACATCATTACCCCGGCCGCCATAGAGCACATCGGCGCCGCCGTTACCGGTGAGGGTGTCGTCGCCATCGCCACCAACGATCTGGTTGGCGCCGCTGGTGCCAACCAGGGTTTCCGCTGCGCTGGTGCCAATCAGGTCGCCATTGGCGCTCTGGAAGGTCATGGACTGTAGGTCCGAGAGGCCGCCAAAAATGATAAAGGACTTGCCCGACTTGGCGGTACGGCCCGCCACGGTGTCTTCGGCTGAGCCGATGATCAGATCGGCAAAGCCGTCGCCGTTGACGTCGCCCGCCGCGTCGACCCCAGTGACATAAGTGCCATCGAGGAAGGGCTTGATCGTGAAGCCCTGGCTGGACTGCAGATTGCCCACATCCACCGAGGTAGTCCCGGTCTGACCAAAGACCACCCAAATGTGGCCGACTCGAACGGTTGGATACGATGCGTTGGATGGTTCAACAGACGTGGCGATGATGTCGTCCAGGCCATCACCGTTGAAGTCGCCGATGCCCGACACAAGGGTATTACCGGATACACTGGCTTGCATGCCGACAATCGAGAAACCCTGGGTATTGCCCGCAGCGCCAATCTGAACCGCATCGATATTGCCACCGCTGGTACGCCCAAAAATCACCTTCGCCGCGGTCGCGCCTGGCGCCACGATATCGTCCAGGCCATCGCCGTTGACGTCGCCCACGAAGTTCATGTGCGAGCCGACGTCCAGTTGGGAGGGGGCCGTTTGTCCAATGTTGGAAACGATGAAACCCTTGCTGAAACCCGCCGTGCTGAATTCGGTGACATTCAAGCTGGTCGGATTATTGCCGCCATACAGCACATAGCCGGTTCCCAAGGGGCTGGCCCCAGTCGCGCTGGTAGAGGTGCCGGTGTTGGTTGTCGTCACCAGCAGGTCGGTATAGCCATCGCCATTGATATCGCCTTCGCCTGCCACGGTTGAACCCAGCAGCGGTCCCATACGGGAATCGCCCTGCAGGATAAAGCCGCCGGCCAGGCTCAGGCTGGAAAACGCGGGCAACACCACGTTTGCCCGTGCGGTGGCCGAGCCAAACAAAACCACCACACGCCCGGGTTCATTGGTTGCTTCATTTCCGGTCGATGCCAGCGTCTGACCAATCGCAATGTCTTCCAGGCCGTCGCCATTGAAGTCTCCAAGGTCAGTCGGCCCTCCGGTTTTGCTGAAGTACCCGGACCCTGCGGCGCCGTTGTAGGCCAGTCCGCGGTAGGTCAACCCCGCTTGATGGTCGATCTTGAAACCCAGCGAAGCATTGGTCCCGCCATCCAGCGCACTCAATTGCACTGGCTGGCCGTTGGTGCTGCCATAGGCCAAATAAACCCGGCCATTGCGATAATTACCGTCATAGATGTTCGAGATCAGATAGTCGGGAATTCCGTCGCCATTGAAGTCCAGCTCACCGGCCAGTCCGTAAGTAGCAGTGCGCTCTGCGCCACTGCCGGCGTGGATCTTGAACCCGCTGATGTTGGCCGCTGACTGCATGCCAGACAGCTCCACAGTGGTCATTCGCGTACCGCCAAAGACCACATAGGCCGCTCCGGTTACCACTGCGTTGGTCATTTCGAAGGGTGCGCCCACCAACACATCGTCATAGCCATCGCCATTGACATCACCTAGCTTGCTGACAACGCCGGCATAGGCACCGCCGCCAAAGGAACCGTTGGGGGTGGTGTTGCCATTGATGCTGAAGCCGTAGCTGGGCGAGCTCTGATTACCCGGCAAGGTGAGCGGCAAATCAAACGCGTAGTTAACGGTGACCGTCCCCGAGGGATTGGAGGCATTGCCGGTGCCGGCGCTCACGATCTGT
This sequence comes from Betaproteobacteria bacterium, assembly GCA_018969885.1. The sequence goes on from JAGWXN010000027.1 coordinate 16,489, forward strand.
GCGGTGACCGCGGTCGCGCCGTATCCCTGGGCGGTGAGCGTCGCCGCCGACACGGCAATGTCGATGTATTTGTTGGTGATGTCGGTGCTGGTCAAAGCTGCACTGGTAACCACCTGGCTGCCCCAGTTGAGCTGCACCGTGTCGCCGGCCACCGCCGGCACGGTGACACCGGTCGTGCCGCTGGTGGGCAGTTGCACCCGCACGATGGTGCCGTTGCCGGTCTCGGACTTAAACAGGGTGTTATCAGACACCCCGCTGGTCGGAATCGTGCCGGTGCTCCAGTCGCCCACATACTTGGCCTCAGGAATGCCGGTGGTACTGCTGGCACCCCCCGATGCCCAGGCGGTGGCGCTGATGATGGGCGCATTCGCCGTCACAAAATTGACCGAGACCGGTACCGGATCGGCGGTGGACAGCGCACTGGTCGCGCTGGGGCTGCTCAAGAGGTCGGCCGTAACATCAACGCTGCCGCTGCTGCCCGTTGCGGTCACCGCAAGCAGGCTAGCAGTGGGTACAAGAACCTCAACATAGCCGTTGGTGATATCGGTGCTGGTCAGGGCTGAGCTGACCACACTCTGGCCGCCCCAGTTGATGCGCAGCGCGTTGCCAGCGACAGCGCCGGTGTCCTTGATCGCCACCCGCACCAACGTGCCACCACCGCTTTGCGCCTCGGGCAGGATCAGGCCATTAGCCCACTCGAGGTCTGACGCGTTAATGACCGTGGGCGGCACGCGCACATTCATGTCGGCGTCCACGATCACCTGGGTCTGTCCCCGTCCCGACTGAAACACCCGATAGGTGTTGCCGGCATTGACCACATTGCCGACGTCGCGGAAAGAATTGGTGAGCGTCAGGGTATCGCGGCTTGAGCCGTCAACCACCAGCTGGCTCCCGACATTGGTCGACCCCCAGCCGGTTGCACCGTTGGTGCTGGCTGCCGTCCAGCCGCTTGCAGTATTGAAGCTGTTGTCGGTCCCGGTGAGCGCAAGCACATCGCGCAGGCCCATCTTCAATTCATTACCGGTGGTGGCCGACGTGACATCAATGCGCTCGATGCCCACCACCGCCAGATCGCGAATCGCGGTCAGATCAAAGAGGAGGCCATCACCGGTGAGATCCACGGTATCCACACCGGTCCCACCGTCGATGCGGGCCACGGCCTGGGCATTGTTGCCGCTGTTGCGCGCGAGCTTCTGCAGGTTATCCGCATTGATCACGAGCAGGTCGTTTCCGCGGCCACCGTAGAGCACATCGGCACCACCACCGCCGGTGATCGTATCGTGACCGTCACCACCCACCAGTTGGTTGTCACCGCTGGTGCCATTCAGGGTGTCTGCGGTGACTCCGCCGATCAGATCGCCGTTCGCGCTCTGAAACACTGAGGCCGTGGCATTGCTCAAGCCGCCATAGATGATGTAGACCTTTCCCTGATCCGTGAGCGTCTGGTCCCCGTTAATCGCGCCGACCACCAGATCGGCAAAGCCATCGCCGTTGATGTCGCCCGCCGCCGATACGGTCGAGCCCGCCAGGTCGCCCGCGGTTTGCCCCGCGATACGAAAGCCGCTGGTACCCACATCCAGAGTGGACAGCTCGACCGCAGTGGTGGCAGTGCGGCCATAGACCACATAGGCGCTGCCGGCGTCGACGCCGCCGTTGTCGGCATACGCAGCGCCCACAATGAAGTCGGCCAGGCCGTCGCCATTGATATCGCCCGCGTTCGAGACCGAGTTGCCCAGGGTTGAGCTGCCGCTGCTGCTCTCGGCATTGACCGCAAAGCCGCCGTTGCCCGCGGCAATCGCTGAGGCCTCCAGCGCAGTGGTGGCCGTACGCCCAAAAACGACATAGGCTCGGCCCGCACCCGTGCCCACCCCCGTGGGCAGGCTGGCGCCGGGGGCGCCAATCACCAGGTCGGCCAGACCGTCACCATTGACATCACCTGCTTGCGAGACGCTCGCGCCGAGTTTGTCGCTCGAGCAGGCGCCATGGAGCACAAAGCCGCCCGTGCCGGCATTGATGGCCGACAGGTTGATGGCTGCGGTGCTGCTGGTGCCAAACACGACATAAGCGCGGCCAGCGTCGGTGCGGCCGCTGTAGTCGGCCATTGGCGAGCCCAGCACGAAGTCAGGGAAGCCGTCTCCGTTGACATCGCCGGCCGCGCTGGCCAAGCTCAAGTCATCGCTGCTGCCCATGCCGTTGATCACCAGCCCTTCGGAGCTGGCCAGGTTGCTCAGATTGACCGCGGCCACACCGGTCCTGCCGAACACCACATAAGCGCGACCGGCATTGGTCAGGGTGCTGCCCCCGACCACCGGGTCGGCGTAGCGGGCC
>JAGWXN010000396.1 GCA_018969885.1 Betaproteobacteria bacterium
AACGGGGTGCTGCCCATTCGCCTGGCGGAAAGCGAAGTGGATTGGCTGTTCCACCAGGTCAACGGATTCGTCGGATTCGAGCTGGTGATCGATCTGCCCGAGCAGGTGGTCAGCACCACCGACGGTTCGCGCAGTTTCCGGTTCGAGGTGGATGAGTTCCGTAAGTATTGCCTCGTCAATGGCCTTGATGAGATCGGGCTGACGCTTCGGCATGCTGACGCCATCCGGGAATACGAAGCCAAGCGGCTCGCCGAGCAGCCCTGGCTGGGGCGAATGCTGGCCGGCTGAATACCGGCGCCTTCAAGGCATTCTTCAAGACAGACACGGGGCAGTGGGCGAGCGCCCCGTCCTGACAGGTGCGTGGGTGTCGCGGCGAGGCGTTGAGCGCGGTGCCCCCCAAGGAGCGATCACTATGAAAATTGCAGTGCTGGCGGGCGATGGCATCGGTCCCGAAATCACCGAACAGGCTGAGCGGGTCATCGCGGCGCTTCGAAGCGACGGGCTGCCGCTCGAAACCGAGCACGCACCGGTGGGCGGGGCGGGGTTTGATGCGGCGGGCGATCCGCTTCCAGAGGCCACGCTGCGGTTGTGCGAACACTCAGATGCCATCCTGTTCGGCGCCGTAGGCGGCCCAAAATACGACGCGCTGCCACGCCCGCAGCGGCCCGAGCAGGGACTTCTGCGGTTGCGTAAGCACTTTGACCTGTTTGCGAACCTGCGCCCGGCCACGGTATTTCCCGAGCTTGCGCATGCTTCAACGCTGCGCCCGGAAATCGTTGCCGGACTCGACATCCTGATTCTTCGCGAGCTGACCGGCGACATCTATTTCGGCCAGCCGCGCGGCATACGTACCAACGAGAAGGGTGAGCGCGAGGGCTTTGACACCATGCGTTACAGCGAAGGCGAAATCCGTCGCATCGCTCAGCTCGCCTTTGAAGCGGCCCGCAAGCGCAGCCGTCGCGTCTGCTCGGTGGATAAGGCCAACGTGCTGGAAACCACCCAGCTCTGGCGTGACGTGGTGACTGAACTGCACGCGCAATATAAAGACGTTGAACTCACGCACATGTATGTTGATAACGCTGCGATGCAGCTGGTCCGCAATCCCAAACAGTTTGATGTCATCGTGACGGGCAACATGTTCGGTGACATTCTGTCCGACGAAGCGTCGATGCTCACGGGATCGATCGGCATGCTGCCGTCGGCCTCGCTCAATTCAAAGCACTTCGGCATGTATGAACCGATTCATGGCTCGGCCCCCGATATTGCGGGGAAGGGTGTGGCGAATCCGCTGGCCACTATCCTGTCGCTTGCGATGCTGATGCGGCACTCGCTCAATCAGGAAGCGGCTGCGGTAAGGATCGAGGCGGCGGTACGCAAAGTGCTGGCGCAGGGCCTTCGCACCGGCGATATCGCCGAACCGGGCAAACGCACGGTGGGTAGTCGCGAAATGGGTGATGCCGTGCTGGCGGCGCTCTGAACCAGGCAACGTACAGGGAACGGGTGATGGTGATGAAGGTTGGGATGGTGGGCTGGCGCGGGATGGTCGGCTCGGTGCTGATGCAGCGCATGCGCGAGGAGAATGATTTCTCGCTGATCGAGCCGGTTTTCTTCAGCACCTCTTCAACGGGGGGCGAAGCGCCGCTGGGGGCAGGTCGCCTGCAGGACGCGATGTCGGTGGAAGCGCTCGCCCGGATGGACACGATTCTCACGTGTCAGGGCGGGGACTGGACCAACGAAATTTATCCGAAACTCCGCGCGGCGGGTTGGAAGGGCTACTGGATTGACGCGGCCTCTGCGCTGCGCATGAAAGATGAGTCCGTCATCATCCTGGATCCGCTCAACCTGCATGTCATTCGCGATGCGCTCGCCCGGGGCGGCCGCGATTTCATCGGCGGCAACTGCACGGTGAGCCTCATGATGATGGGGCTCAACGGCCTCCTTCGCGAGAACCTGATCGAATGGGTCACGGCCATGACCTATCAGGCGGCCTCCGGCGCCGGCGCTCAAAACATGCGTGAACTGCTCGCGCAGATGGGGGCGCTCCATGCTTCGGTTGCGCCGCAGTTGGCCGATTCCGCCTCGGCCATTCTCGAGATCGATCAACGCGTGGCCGACACCATGCGGGGCAGTTCGTTTCCGACCGAGCAGTTCGGCGTCCCGCTCGCAGGCAGTCTCATTCCCTGGATCGACAAGGACCTCGGTAACGGCATGTCCCGCGAGGAGTGGAAGGGCGACGCCGAGTTGAACAAGATCCTGGGTCTGCCGGCGTCTGGGCCATCGCATATTCCTGTAGAGAGTCTATGTGTTCGTATTGGCGCCATGCGATGCCACAGTCAGGCCCTCACCATCAAGCTGCGGCGTGACGTCCCCATCGCTGATATCGAGGCGTTAGTCGCGGGCGGCAACGATTGGGTGAAGCTCGTCCCCAACACACGCGAGGCGAGCATTCGTGATCTTTCGCCCACCGCAGTGACTGGCACGCTAACGGTCCCGGTGGGTAGGCTCCGGAAGCTTGCGATGGGACCGGAATACCTCAGTGCATTCACGGTGGGCGATCAGCTGCTCTGGGGAGCGGCTGAGCCGCTTCGCCGGATGCTGCGGATCCTCATCGACTAGCGCCGGGCTGGCGCTGCGCGGCCCGCTGGATCGAATCGATGCGAACTGCGTTCAGCCTGCCAGCCCGCAAAGCGGCGCCGCTTTTGGCGCTCGCCGTGTTCCTTTTTGTGTTCGCATTCGATGTGGCCGCCGCGCGCCTGGGTGTGATGACGGTCCGTTCGGCGCAGGGTCAGCCCTTCGATGCCGAGATCGCACTGGCCGATTGGGATGAAACCTCCGAGCGGCCGCGGGTTGTCCCTGTAGAGCCGTTGAGAATCCGGCTCGCTGGGCGCGAAGAACTCGTCTGGCCCACTGCCTGGCTCGATACATCGCGTGTCGGTAATACGGTGGTTCGAATTCGTACCGAGTTCGAGATTTCGGAGCCGGCGTTCGAACTGACGTTGCGAATCGAATCGGACCGGGGGCAGATGGTCATTACGTATCCGATTACGTTGAGGCCCGCCGGCCAGAGCC
>JAGWXN010000397.1 GCA_018969885.1 Betaproteobacteria bacterium
CGCGCCGGGGTGGGCGCGTTGCAACTCGCCTTGTTTGAAGAGGTCGCCGAATCCAAACTTCACGACCCCACTTTCATCATCGACTATCCCGTTGAGGTGTCGCCACTCGCGAGGGTCAGTGATCAGGCCCCGGCCGTCACCGAACGCTTCGAACTCTTCATCGCCGGACGCGAACTCGCCAACGGGTTCTCGGAGCTGAACGACCCCGAGGACCAGGCCGCGCGCTTTCACAGTCAGGTCGAAGCCAAGCATGCAGGCGACGAAGAGGCCATGCACTTCGATGCCGACTACATCCGCGCGCTGGAATACGGCATGCCGCCCACCGGCGGTTGCGGCATTGGCATCGATCGTCTCGTGATGCTGCTGACCGATCGCCCGAACATTCGGGACGTGGTGCTGTTTCCGGCACTTCGCCGCGAAGACTGACCCGCGTTCGGCCTGCCCGCGTTGCTCCCTTGAAGCCCGTTGCCCGACCCCGCACCGGGCATGCGGTGCTCGCTTTGGGTGTTACGCAGATCGTCGGTTGGGGCACGACGTTCTATGTTCCCGCTATCCTTTCTCGACCGATCGCCGAGGCGCTGGATCTGCCCCTGCTGGGCGTCCTCGGTGCCTATTCCTGGGCACTGCTGCTTTCCGGCCTGTTGTCGAGAAAAATCGGCGCGCTGATCGATCGGTATGGCGCAGCCCCACTTCTCACCGGCGCGTCACTCCTGGCCGCAGCAGCGCTCGCGCTGCATGCCACCGCGGACAGCCTGTTGCCCATCTGGATCGCCTGGAGCCTGATCGGACTCGGCATGCGCGCCATGCTCTACGACGGCGCGTTCGCTGCGCTCACCGCGCTGGCCGGGCCGGGGGCACGCCGCGCGATTTCACTCCTCACACTGATGGGTGGATTGGCTTCCACCGTGTTCTGGCCCATCAGCCAACTGCTGCTGGAATCGCTTGGCTGGCGTGGCACGCTTGCCGTGTATGGGGCGCTTAACCTTCTGATCTGCGCGCCACTGCATTTCTGGTTTTCGGGCTGTCTGCCGGGGCGGGATGCGCTGCACGAAGGGAGCGCGGCGCAGCCATCAGCCGCCGCCACACCGCCGTCCGCGCGCTCGCCCGGCCCCCTACCCGACCTCACCGCCTCCGTCGCGCCCGAGACCGACGCGCGCGAGCAGTGGGCGCGCGTCGCGGTCACGCTGCTCGCCACTGCCTTTGCATTCCACGCCTTTATCTGGTCGTCACTCGCGGTCCATCTGCCCGAGTTGCTACAGGGGCTCGGACTCGGTGCAGGCCTTGCCGTAACTGTTGCCTCAGTTATGGGCCCAGCACAGGTGCTCGCCCGATCGGCCGAGCTGTTTGCTCAGCGCTGGCTCTCGCCGGTCGCCCTGGCGATCCCGGTGTTCGCCATGCTGCCGATATCGCTGATCCCGCTCGCCCTGCCCCTTCCTCAGACGATTGCGGCGCTCGCATTCGTAGCACTTTATGGCTGCAGTAACGGCCTGCTCACCATTCTTCGCGGCGCGCTACCGCTTACGCTGATCGGTTCACGCGGCTATGGAGAATTGCTCGGCCGGCTTGCCGCGCCATCGCTCTATATATCGGCATTGTCGCCCCTCGTCTTCGGGCAAATTTTTCAGACGTGGGGCCCAACGATCTCAGCCAGTTTGCTGTTTCTCGCTGGAATCGGCTGTACCGTGGCCGCTACGGCACTGGTCCGCCATGCGCGGCGAGCGCCGCTCGACGTCGATACACGCGGCTAGCCGATCTTTCCGGAAATCAGTCCGGCGCGTCTGAAACAGACCTCGAATGCGGCACCCCTCCCCGCCCAGCTCCGTCGCTGGAGGCGCTTCAAGCACCGAGGCCGCATTCAATCGGTTTCGTCGATCCAGGCCTGCTGGATGGCCTCAAGCACGCGCTCACCCGAGCGCTCGGGCGCATCGTCGAACCCGGGCAGACCCAATACCTTCTGGCGAAGATCGGTAAACCGGATGACCTTGGGATCAATTTCCGGAAAGCGCTCCGCCAGTTCAATGGCGATCTCCTGAACGTCCGTCCACTTCATCGGGCCCTCGCCTCCAGATCAGTGATCTTCGCGCGCATGGTTAATGGTGTATTTAGGAATTTCAATGGTGAGATCAGCTTGCGCAACCTTGATCTGACACGAGAGACGGGACTGCGAGGTAAGCCCCCAGGCCTTGTCCAGCATGTCGTCTTCGTCGTCAGTTGCGGGCTCAAGCGATGACAGTCCCTCGCGCACAATCACATGACATGTCGTGCAGGCGCACGACATGTCGCAGGCGTGTTCGATCCGGACGCCGTGATCGAGCAGTACCCGACAGAGCACCGAGCCCTGCGGTGCTTCGAAACGCGCGCCGTCGGGGCAAAGCGCCGCGTGGGGAAGAATAGAAATAACAGGCATCGCACCCCTTTCTGGGTCAGTCAATCTGATCGATACGCCGACCGGAAAGCGCGCGCGATATCGCGCGATCCATTCGCCGGGCCGCGAAGTGCTCGGTACCACGGGCAAGCGCATCGACCGCCTGCCGGACCGCGTCGGCATCGGTTCCACCTCTCGCCTCAAGCACACGCGCAAGGAGCGACTCCACCAGTGGGCGCTCGGCCTCCGAAAGCAAATCGCCGTCAGCATCGAGTGCCGAACGGGTCGCCTCGAACAGCCGATCAGCTTCAACCTGTTGCTCGCGCAGCGCCCGAGCATCCCGATCTGCTCCGGCTGACAGGAACGATTGCTGCAGCATGTCAGCAATTTCATCATCACTCAAACCATATGACGGACGAACCGTCACGGCAGCCTTGACACCGCTCAACTGCTCGCATGCGGTGACCGAAAGCAGGCCGTCTGCGTCGACCTGAAAGCTCACCCGAATTCGGGCTGCACCCGCGCTCATTGGTGGAATCCCGCGTAGTTCGAACCGCGCGAGCGAGCGGCAGTCAGACACCAGCTCGCGCTCCCCCTGAACCACGTGAACGGCAAGCGCTGTCTGGCCATCGCGGAATGTTGTGAACTCCTGCGCCCGCGCCACCGGAATGGTGGAATTCCGCGGGACAATCTTCTCAACC
>JAGWXN010000028.1 GCA_018969885.1 Betaproteobacteria bacterium
CGATGCCGCGCCCACGCATGCGCCGCGCGATACGCCTGATATCGCACTCACAGGCGCCGAGATTCGCTACGGCCTCGCCACCGATCCAGCGAGCCTTCGCGAACACGGGCTTCGCGGTGAACGCTTTGATGCGCTCATTTCATGCCTTGCCTCGCGCACCGGTGCGCCCGCGGACGCTTGGCGAATCGACTACCAGGCCCATGTTGATGCGCTATCCGTGGCGCGCGAGGCCGGCATTGGTCAGATGGTGCTGCTGTCTGCAATCTGCGTGCAAAAGCCGCTCCTTGCGTTTCAGCAGGCCAAGCTCGCCTTCGAGCGCACGCTGATCGATTCAGGGCTTTGTTACAGCATCGTCCGCCCCACCGCATTCTTCAAATCGCTATCCGGACAGATCGAGCGCGTGCGCGCGGGTAAGCCCTTCCTGATGTTCGGTAACGGTGAACTTACGCGCTGTAAGCCGGTGAGTGATTCGGATCTGGCCGACTATCTGGTGCGCTGCCTCACTGACCCGACGCTTCACAACCGGGTACTGCCGATTGGCGGACCGGGACCCGCGCTCACTCCGCGCGAACAGGGCGAAACCCTGTTCCGGCTCCTGGGCCGCGAGCCCCGATTCCGCTCGGTTCCGGTGGCCATGCTCGATGCAATCTGCACGGGCCTGAGGGCCGCTGGATGGTTGATCCCGGTGCTTCGTCAAAAGGCCGAGCTTGCAAAGATCGGGCGCTACTATGCGACCGAATCCATGCTGGTACTCGATCCGGTCAGCGGCTGCTACGATGCCGAGGCCACGCCCTCGACCGGGAGCGACACGCTGGCGGCCTACTACGAAGCGGTACTAGCCGGGCGTGTGGCAGCGCCCGACCTGCGCGAACACGCGGTGTTCTGAATCAGAACCTCGCTTTGACCGCTTCTTCGTGTGCGAGCAAGGCCTTCACGCTTGGGCGCGATTCCACACGGCTTCGATGTGCCATGCAGTTGGCAAAGCGTGAGAGATCGGCGCCAAAGGCGCCGCCCCGGCGGAAGGTCCAGTAAAAGTAGGCATCGGCGCAGCCAAAGCGCTCGCCAAAGAACCAGGTCTTGCCTGCGAGCATCTGCTCGGCGAGTTCAAACTGTTCGACCATGCCTTCATGGCCCAGTGCTTTCACGCGCGCGGCCGCACTGGGGTCGTCGCAGTAGCGCTCGGGCCTGGCCTGCTGCGTGAGTTTGGGATGAATGCCCGATCCGCACCAGCCGAGCACCGACAGGGCCTGGATGTATTGCATGGGGTCAGACGGCATCAGACCCGCCTGCGGAAACTGCCGGTCGATCCAGCTCTGGATTGCAACATTCTCGGTAATGACCGTGCCGTCCACGATGAGGGCGGGAACCTTGCCCTTCGGATTGATTTTCAGGTACTCGGGCTGATGGTGTTCGCCCGCACCGAGATTGAGATCGAGGGTATTGAACGATGCGCCGGCTTCCTTCAACAGGATATAGGGCGCAATTGCACAGGCACCGGGCGCAAAGGCAAGTGTGATGTTCATGGCAGTCAGTCCTTTCGGGATGGGTCTGAAATTCAGCGGTGTGCGCGCGATGACCAGCCGGTTACCTTGGGCAGCCAGGTGCAGAGCGCCTGGGGTGCGAGCACGGCGGACGCCAGACAAGGGATACCAACGCCAATTCTAGAACGTCGAAGACGGCTAGCGGGCACCGGCGTCTCAGGCGGGTGTTGCGGAGGACCGGGCGTGCTTCGCCACCGGGATACTCCCGGCTTAAGATGAAGGGCTATCGTCGATTCAAGGCCTTGGGTGCCTCCCGTCATATTGAAACCCGCCATGAGTGATGTCGTCGTCATTGGCGCCGGTGCAGTCGGCGCGTGTACAGCGCTTGCCCTGCTCGCTGATGGCCACCGAGTGACGGTTGTTGAACCTCGTGCTGCTGGCGGCGATCATGCGGCCAGTTACGGTAATGGGGGCTGGCTTAGCACCGCGTCGGTGGTGCCAATGTCGTTGCCCGGGCTCTGGAAAAATATTCCGCGTTATCTGCTCGATGCCGATGGTCCGCTGGTCATTCGCGCAGGCTCACTTCCGCGGCTTGCAACCTGGCTCGTCCGCTTTTTGGCGGCGGGGCACCGTCTCGAGCGGGTCGCCAGGACAGCGCGCGCCCTGTCAGCGCTTCTTCATGACGCGCCGGCCCGGCATGCTGCACTCGCGCGCGAGGCGGGCGTCGCCGATCTCGTGATTGAGTCGGGACTGACCTATGTCTATCCGTCACGGAAAGCATTCGAAGCGGAATCGCTCGCGTGGCAGCTGAGACGTGCCCAGCGCGTGATCTGGCGTGAAATTGATCGCGATGAGCTCCGCCGTCACACGCCGGCGCTCGCTTCTTCTTATGGCTTCGGCATCGAGGTGCCCGCAGGCGGGCATTGCCGGGACCCGGGGGCCTATGTGGCTGCGCTCGCAGCGCTTGCCCGGTCGCGTGGCGCCCGCTGGATAAATGGTTCGGCAACCGGATTGGTCGTGGAGCGAGGCAGGCTGCGTGCGGTTCGGGCGGGGGCAACCGACATCGCTACTGACTACGCAGTCATCTGCGCTGGCATCGATTCCGCACATCTTGCACACCAAGCGGGCAGCCGAATCCCGCTCGAGAGTGAGCGCGGTTATCACGTGGTGCTCCCGGCCGACGATCTGTTGATGCGTACGCCACTCATGCCGTCCGACGGCAAGATGGCGGTCACGCAGACGGTGCAGGGACTTCGGATCTCCGGCCAGGTTGAACTGGCGAGCCGAGGCGCGGGCCCCGATTGGCGACGCGCCGACATTCTGCTTCGCCATGCGCAGCGGATGTTCCCCAGTCTGTCCGTGCCCGGGTCAAGCGCGGGCATCCCAAGGTGGCTTGGCCATCGCCCCTCCACCCCTGATGGGCTGCCGGTGCTCGGTCGCTGTGAAGGGTCGGATCAGGTGTTCTGTGCGTTCGGGCACGGACATGTCGGGCTGGCATCAGCGCCTGCCAGCGCGGAACTGATTGCCGACCTGATTGCTGGCCGCGAACCCCGGATCGATCCCCTGCCGTATCGGGCCTCTCGGTTTACCGGCGGCTGACCGGTTGCGTACGGCTGTCACTGTTTTGTCATCTGATGTTTCGATGATGTTGGAAATATCGCTGGGTTATCACGTGGAGGATCCGAGATGAGAGTTGGCATCAATGGCATGGGACGTATTGGCCGGCTTGCGCTTCGTGCGGCCAGTGGTGCTGCTGCGCGTCCGGCCGACGATCCGCGCGCGGGAAACCGACTGGAGGTCGTGCATCTCAATGAACTGAAGGGTGGCGTGGCGGCGACGGCTCACCTGCTCGAGTTCGACAGCGTGCAGGGGCGCTGGCGCGAATCCATCTCCTCTGAAGGCGATGACACGGTCCGGCTCGGTGATCGCAGGCTGGGTTTCTCGTCGCATGCAAGCGCTGCTGAGATTCCCTGGGGCGACCTGGGCGTTGATCTGGTGCTGGAGTGCACCGGCAAGTTCCTCACGCCCGAAACGCTTCAGGGGCACCTCGACCGTGGTGCCAAGCGGGTGATCGTGGCGGCACCTGTGAAAGTGGGTGATGTGCTCAATATTGTGGTGGGCGTCAACGATCACCTCTATGACCCCGCCCGGCATCGCATTGTCACGGCCGCCTCCTGCACGACCAATTGCCTGGCGCCGGTCGTGAAGGTGGTGCATGAACATCTGGGTATTCGCCACGGTCAGATCACGACGATTCACGATCCGACCAACACCAATGTGGTGGTAGACGCGCCGCACAAGGACCTGCGTCGCGCTAGAAGCGCCATGTTGAGCCTCGCCCCCACCACCACCGGCAGTGCCACCGCCATTGCGCTCATCTATCCCGAGTTGAAGGGGAAACTCAACGGCCACGCAGTGCGGGCGCCGGTGCTCAATGCCTCGCTCACCGATTGCGTGTTTGAGTTAAAGCGTGAGACATCGGCCGCCGAGGTCAATGCACTGTTTGCGCAGGCGGCTCGTGGTGCGCTCGCTGGCATTCTCGGGTACGAAGAGCGCCCGCTGGTCAGCGCCGATTACGCGCGCGACACGCGAAGTGCCATCGTCGATGCGCTCTCCACCATGGTCACCGACGGCACGCTCCTCAAGGTGTACGCCTGGTATGACAACGAGATGGGCTACGCCTGCCGGATGGTCGATCTGGCCTGCCAAATCGAGCGTCAGGGTCTCTGAGTCATCATGAATCCAGGCACCCGTAACTATGCGATCGTCACTGCCGCCTACTGGGGTTTCACACTCAGTGACGGCGCGCTGCGCATGCTGGTGCTGCTGCATTTCTATCGGCTTGGCTACTCACCCTTTACGCTCGCGTTCCTGTTTCTGCTCTATGAGGCGATGGGTGTGGTGGCCAACCTGATCGGTGGCTGGCTCGCGACTCGATTCGGGATCGCAAGAATGCTGGCGGTGGGGCTTGCCACGCAGATCACCGGGTTTGTCTTGTTGTCAGCCCTGTCCTCTGACTGGAGCGTTGCGATGTCGGTGGCCTGGGTGGTGTTCGCCCAGGGCATCTGTGGCGTGGCAAAGGATCTCACCAAGACCGCAAGCAAATCCGCGATCAAGCTGACCGCGGGTGACGCCTCCGGGCAACTGTTCAAGTGGGTGGCATTTTTTACGGGCAGCAAGAACGCCATGAAAGGCGTGGGCTTCTTCCTGGGCGGCGTGCTGCTGCAGGGCCTGGGGTTTAAGCAGGCGCTGTGGACCATGGCGGGTCTGTTGCTTCTGGTGCTGCTGGGCGTCGTGCTGTACGTGCCCCGGTTGATGGGCAAGAGCAAGGCATCAAAATCTGCCAGGGAACTGTTCGCGAAGAGCCGTGGCATCAATCTCCTGGCGGCTGCGCGCGTGGCGCTTTTTGGCGCACGCGATGTGTGGTTCGTGGTGGGCGTACCGGTGTTTCTCTACGCGGCCGGCTGGACCTTCACCATGGTGGGCGGCTTTCTTGCGCTCTGGACGATCGGCTATGGCGCGGTGCAGGCGCTTGCGCCTGCGCTGGTTCAGCGTAGCAGCGACGGGCTGAGCGCTGAGGTGCCAGCCGCGCGACGCTGGTCGGGGTTCCTCGCGCTGGTGCCACTCGTGCTCGCGGCATTGGTCATTGCAAAGGTGCCTCATCTCGAGTGGGTCGTAGTCGCTGGTCTTGCGGTGTTTGGTTTTGCTTTTGCGGTCAACTCCTCCGTTCACTCCTACCTGGTGCTGGCCTATGCCGGGTCCGAGAAGGCAGCCGAGGATGTGGGCTTCTACTACGCAGCCAATGCAATGGGGCGCTTCTTTGGCACGCTGATGTCTGGATTGCTTTATCAGTGGGGCGGCCTGGCCTGGGCGCTGTCGGGTTCGGCAGTGCTACTCGCAATCTGCTGGCTGGTCACGCTGGGGTTGCCCGTGCAGTCGCAGGAAAGTTCGGGCCTCTCAGCGGGCGAGCACGAACATCGCCCTCCTGGCGGGGCACCATGAACGAACGGGATGCAGTGCGGGCGTTGTCGGCGCTCGCCCAGGAGGCGCGGTTGCGGATCTATCGGGCAGTGGTGGGCGCGGGGCCCGCGGGCATCACCCCCGGCGCGCTCGCTGTCACACTCGGTATTCCTCCTTCAACTGTCTCCTTCCACGTGAAGGAACTGCTTCATGCGGGACTCGTTACGCAGGAACGTGATGGCCGGCACCTGATTTACCGGCCAAGCATCGAGACGATGAATGCGCTGCTGGCTTACCTGTCAGCGCACTGCTGTCAGGCGGTGAGCTGTGAGGGGGTTGCCGCGCAGTCAGGAGCGGCTTGCATCAGCTGTTGAATTTCGCCATTACTCGGAGATCGTCATGAGCGAAAAGGTGTACAACGTGCTGTTCATTTGCACCCACAATTCCGCGCGATCAGTCATGGCCGAGGGCCTGCTGAATGCTCTGGGCCGAGGGAAATTCAAAGCCTACTCTGCGGGTAGCCAACCGGGCCCTGTCGTCAGCCCAATTGCGCTGCAGACCCTGATTGCCATGCACGTCACGGCCGACGGGTACCGCAGCAAGGGCTGGTTGGAGTTTGCTGCCCCGGGAGCGCCTGCCCTCGATTTTGTTTTTACGGTTTGCGACAACGCTGCTGGCGAAGTCTGTCCGGTCTGGCCGGGTCAGCCGATGACCGCACACTGGGGCGTCGCCGATCCGACACTTTTTGAAGGGACCGATGAGCAGAAGGCCAAGGTGTTCTTTGATACTGCGATGATCCTGAAGCGGCGGATCGAGCTGATGCTGGCGTTACCACTTGCTTCGCTGGATAGGCTGGCGATCCAGCGAGAGATCCGCGAGATCGGCGCCCGTTAACACTCCATGCCTGAGCGTTCTTTCCCATGAGCGTCTTTGAACGCTACCTGTCCCTCTGGGCGTCCTTGTGCATTGTTGCAGGCATTGCGCGGGGCAGCTATTGCCCGCTCCGTTCCAGGTTGTCGGGCGTCTGGAACTTGCAAACGTCAATCTTCCGGTTGGTTTGCTGATATGGGTGATGATCATTCCGATGCTCATCAAGGTGAATTTCGGCGCGATCCAACGGGTACGGCAGCACTGGCGAGGCTTAGGAATCACCGTGTTCGTCAACTGGGCGATCAAGCCGTTTTCGATGGCGTTATTCGCCTGGATTTTTGTGCGACATGTTTTCGCACCTTACTTGCCGGCTGACCAGATAGACAGCTATGTTGCCGGCCTGATCATGGTGTTCGCTTTCGCGCCTATCGTCGCCCTGCTGCTCGGGCTTTCGGCGATTACGGTACCGTGGGATACCCTGGTCACGTCGGTCTTGCTCTACATCGTCATTCCGGTGGTGATTGCACAGGTTGCTCGGCGGGCCCTCCTCAAACGCGGTCAGGATGTATTTGATGCAGCGATCGCAAAGCTGGGGCCCTGGTCGATCTCAGCGCTACTCGCCACTCTGGTGCTGCTGTTTGGCTTTCAGGGGGAGGCGATTCTCGGTCAGCCCCTGGTGATTGCCATGCTGGCGGTGCCCATCCTGCATCAGGTGCTAATCAACTCCGCCCTTGCGTATTGGCTCAACCGGTGGGCAGGCGAGGCGCACAATGTGGCGGGCCCGTCAGCGCTGATCGGCGCAAGCAATTTCTTCGAGCTGGCGGTGGCCGCTGCAATCAGTCTGTTCGGCTTTGAATCGGGCGCGGCGCTGGCAACCGTGGTTGGCGTGCTGATCGAAGTTCCCGTCATGCTACTGGTGGTACGGATCGTGAATCGCACCCGGCCCTGGTACGAACGCCCGGTTCACGTAAAGCGCGACTGAACCTGTTGAGGGGCAACCCCGAACCAGGAAAGCGTGTCGTCTTCGGCACGCTGGTGCCAGTGAGCGTTCAAAGCTGACGCTTCGCCCGCTTGTCGAGCATCCGCAGCAGATCCGTGCGAACCGACTCGACATGTTCCCGAAGGCAATCGCACGCTTCGTCGATCGCGCCGCTTCGTGCGAGTTCGATGAGCCTCGCGTGCTCCCGGCGTGCGCGCCTTCTCGCTGCATCCGATGACAGCTGGACTCGGGTGTAGCGATCGGTTTTCTGCAGAAGGCTCGCCACTACGGCGCTGGTCTCGGGTAGCGCCGCCCGCGCGTAAAGGGCAGCATGGAGTTGCTGATTCAAAACGCCCCAGCGCGCCGGATCACGCTCGCGAATGGCGGCCTCAAAGCGCGCCTGGATCGCATCGATGACCTCGAAATCGGCTTTATCAAGACGCCCGATCGAATCGCGAAACAACCGGGTCTCGAGAAGAACGCGCAGGTCGAAGACGTCGTTCACCTCCTCACGCGACAACTCGGTGACCACCGCGCCCTTGTGCGGAACCATTCGTACCAGCCCTTCTGCCTCGAGCTGGATCAGCGCCTCGCGAACGGGGATGCGGCTCACGCCGAAGCTTGCCGCGAGCGCGTCCTGACGCAGTTGGGTGCCCGCCGGATAGGCGTTACTCAGGATCTGTTCGCGGAGCCGGTCGACCACGATGCCGGCAAGCGTGCGGGGTTGGAGGTCGTGATACATGGTGTTGACGGGTAGATTTTATACAATATACGATGTGCAGATGAACGCTGCAACGAGCCCGCAAGGCCCCGCGAATGACACCCAGGAAGAACGCGTAACCGCCTGGCCAGTGCGCGTCGTTCTCGCGATCTCGGCCTTCATTCTTTGCATCGAGCGCCTGCTCATCATTTTCCTTATGGCGCTGCTCCTTGCGCTCATCCTGCTCAATGTGGTCACGCGCTACTCTGGCTCGTCGATCTATTGGGTCGATGAATCCGCGGTGTTCTCGGTGGTGTGGCTTGCCTTCATTGGCGGCTCGGCCATGACCCGGCTTCGCCTCGACTTCGCAATGTCCATGCTCACCGACAAGCTCTCGCACACCTGGGCACGCAGGGCAAAGGTGACTGCGGGGCTCTTTGTGGTGGGGTTTGCTGTCGCGCTGGCTGCCATGTGCATGCTCTGGCTTGATCCGCTCGGAATCGCCCAGGCGGGGTTCGATCCGAAGAAATTCGCGGCTGCATCGTTTAATTTCATCTACACAGAGCGTACCCAGACACTCAACTGGCCGACCTGGGTTCTCTACCTCATCGTTCCCATCTTCTCGGTCACCCTGTTTTTTCACGCGCTTGCCAATGTGCTTGAAGACCTGCGCCTCGCCACGGTGGCGCGCTTTCCCTCGTTTAAGCTCGGCAACTCGCAGGGCATCAACTGATGCTGACGCTGGCGGCCTTCACGCTGGTGCTCCTGGTGGGCGTGCCGATCGGCCTCTGCCTGTGCCTGGGCGCCATCGTCTATATCGCGGACTCAGGCAATCCGCTGCTCTTCAATAACTACCCGCTACAGCTGTTCGGTGGCGTCGATAGCTATGGTCTGATCGCCATTCCGCTCTTCATCCTGATCGGCGAGATCATGAACGCCGGAGGCATCACCCAGAGAATCGTCCAAATGGCGATGGCGTTTGTGGGCTCACTCAGGGCGGGTCTGGCCTATGTAAACGTGCTCGCAAACATGATGGTCGCCTCCATCCTTGGGTCCGCCACTGCCCAGGTCGCCATCATGTCTCAGATCATGGTTCCCGAGATGGAGCGTAAGGGCTATGACAAAACTTTCGCGGCGGGTCTTACCGCCTTCAGTGGCATGCTGGGACCCATCATTCCGCCCTCTGTGATGTTTGTGGTCTACAGCACGCTGGCCCAGGTGGCGGTGAGCGATATGCTGGTGGCCGGCATTGTGCCCGGCGTGATTCTCACCGTGTTGTTCTGCGTGATCATCGCCATTCTCGGTGCCATACATGGATTCCCGGCGGGCGAACGTCGCACCTGGCGCGAGCGCGGCCGCACCATTGTCGATGCTGCCCCCACCTTGCTGATCCCTATCGTGATTGTTGGCTCCATTCTTGGTGGCGTGGCCAATGCCACCGAGTCGGCGGCGGTCGGCGCGGTGGTCGCGGCGCTGGTCGGACGCTTCTTCACGCGAGAGTTCAGGTTCGCGCGGCTTCCCGAGATGCTGCTTCGCGCGGGCGTCTATTCGGCCATTGTGCTGTTTCTCGTGGCTGCTGCGTCGGTGTTCTCATGGGTGCTGGTGTACGGCAAGATTCCCCAGGCGCTGGCCGCATCGGTGCAGCAGATCGCCAAAGACCCCACCACTTTCCTTCTCCTCGTGAGTCTCGCGCTCCTCATCATCGGCACGGTGATCGACGGGGTACCCGGCCTCATCATGACCGTTCCCATCCTGCTGCCCATTGCCACCGAGGTCTATGGAATCGACCCGCGTCATTTCGGCGTGGTCGTGGTGGTCAATCTGGTGTTGGGTCTCCTGTCGCCGCCGGTCGGGCTCTGCTTCTTTGTGGCGGCCGCTGTCACGGGCGCGAACCCCGGCCGCATGTTCGTAGTCACCGCGCCCTTTTTCGCGGTCGCCTGCGTCGTGCTGCTTCTGCTTTGCCTGTATCCGTCGCTTTCACTTGTGCTTCTCAAGTAAATCACCGTTCACCTGGAGGTCTCCATGTCCATTTCTCGTCGTGATGTACTGATCGCTGGCTCTGCCGCCTCGGTGGGCTTTCCTGCCATCTCGGTCGCTCAGTCGCGCCAATTGCGCCTTGGCATTCTCACGCCAGTCGGCCACCCCTGGAACCGCGCGGCGCTGAAGGTTGCAGAGCAGCTCAACGCCGAGACCAAGGGGCGCCTCACGCTCACCGTTTTTCACTCAGGCCAGCTCGGCAATGAATCCGCAATGCTGCAGCAGATGCAGTCGGGCGCGCTCGACATGGGCTGGATCATGGCTGCCGAACTGGGTTCGCGCGTACCTGCCATCGCAGCGATCACTGCGCCCTACGTGGTGGACTCCACTGACAAAATTGCGAAACTCGTACGTCACCCTGTGGCAATGAAGCTGTTCGATACCTTGCCAGGCGAAACCGGCACAATCGGGTTGGCATGGGGCATCACGGGCATGCGAGCGATCTTTGCCGCACGTGACATCAGCAAGATCGGTGATATCAAAGGGATGAAGCTGCGGATCAACCCCACGCCCGCGTATCGCGATTTCTATCAGCTGCTCGGCGCCTCGCCCACGCCTATCCCCACACCGCAGGTATTCGATGCGATGTCTAACGGTCAGGTCGACGGGCTGGAAGCAGACCTTGAGTTTTCCTGGAACCAGCGGTTCGACAAGGTGTCGAAATCCATCCTGCAGATGAACGCGATCTTCATGCCGGTGATCGCGCTGGTGTCGGGTCGCGTCTGGCAGGGTATGCCCCCGGCTGATCGTGAGCTGATTACCCGCGTGGTTAAAGCCGCGCTGGATTCACAGATCGACGAGCTCGCAGTCAATGAGCCCAAGCTGGTCGAGCAGTTCAAGGCCACCAACATTCCGTTCCGAAACGCTAACCGCGCCGATGCGGAGGCCGTGGTGGCTGAATACGACAAGATCTGGCTGCCCAAGGCGCCCATTCTTGCCGAACTACGCAAGGCGGGCCGCAGCCTGTAACCGGCTCGTCGTGAACGGCCCGCCGTCCTCCAAGTGATCAGGCGATCTCCGGTCAGGCACCGAGATCGCCGTTTCTGAAGCAGGTTTCCCATGACAGCCAACATCTTCTCTGGCGTGATTCCCGCGCTCATGACGCCCTGTGGGGCAGACCGTCAGCCCGACTTTGCTGCGCTCGTACGAAAGGCGCGCGAACTGATCGGGCTCGGCATGAACGCGGTGGTCTACTGTGGCTCCATGGGCGATTGGCCGCTCCTCACTGACGAGCAGCGCATGGAGGGGGTCGCGCAGCTGGTGAAGGCAGGTGTTCCGGTGGTGGTGGGAACGGGCGCGCAGAACCCGGCGCGCGCCGCAGCCCTTGCCGCGCATGCCGAGCGCTGCGGCGCGGGCGGGCTCATGGTGATCCCGCGCGTCCTCTCGCGGGGGAGTTCGGTTGCTGCGCAGCGCGCGCACTTCGAGGGCGTGTTGAGCGCGGCGGGATCCCTGCCTGCGGTGATCTACAACAGCCCGTATTACGGCTATGAAACCCGCGCCGATCTGTTCTTCGAACTCCGGCGCAAATATCCGAATCTGGTGGGCTTCAAAGAGTTCGGTGGCGCGGCGTCGCTCAGATATGCGGCGGAGCACATCATCGGGAATGATCCGGGCGTATCGCTCCTGGTGGGCGTCGACACGCAGGTTTTCTATGGCTACGTCAACTGCGGGGCGGTGGGCACCATCACAGGCATTGGCAACGTTCTGCCGCGTGAGGTGCTGCACCTCGAATCGCTTTGTCGCGCAGCCGCAGCCGGTAACGCTTCAGCGCGCGCGCATGCCCGCGAGCTCGACCAGGCGCTGGGCGTGTTGTCATCATTCGACGAGGGCGTTGACCTGGTGCTTTACTACAAGCACCTGATGGTGCTTGAAGGCAATCGCGAGTATGAGCTCAACCTCAATCCCAGCGATCAGTTGTCGCCCAGCCAGAAGCGCTACGCTGCGCAGCAGCTCACGCTCTTCAAGACCTGGTATTCGGAATGGTCGGCGCAGATCGCTCGCCAGGGATAGCTGACAGCGCACAACACCCGATGCCCGCATCGGGCGCCGGGAGCGCTGCCGGGAGCAGTGCATGCCGCGACCTCAGCCTCGACGCAGGCTGTTGAACCACTCCAGCGCGTTGGTTTGTCCCGCCAGGTGTCTGGGCTCACCGTAGAGCGAAGCCATGAAGGTCACGCGGTGGCTTCCGCCCGCGACCGTGACCTCGGTGGCCTGCGAGCCCCCTGCTGCAAGCGCGCGCCGCGCGACCGTGGGGTGAATGCCTTCGTCGGCGAGGCCGATGTGAAAGCGGATCGGCGAGTCGTAGTGCCAGTAGGTCGCACTGTTGTGCGCAAGCTGTCGCAGAAATGCGCTGTTGGTCTCATGGGTGAAGGTATCGAAAAATCGCGGCACCAGCAGCGTAGATCCCGAGGGAAATGGTTGGACCGTATCGAAGCGCATATCGTAGGTGCGCCAGAAATTCGCAGCAAAGTCCCGAAACTGGGGTGCGACGGCGTGTTGCATCAGGCCCTTGAGCCCATAGTTGAGTTCGTAACTTCCCAGCAGCACGATCATGCAAAGCGAGAGCCAGTTGGGCGCGGCGGGGAAGCTCGCGGTTCCTTCCGGGATGGGATAGGTCTGCGCGCCGCTCCAGAAGCGCATGGTCTCGGTCAGTTCATTGAAGGGACTCGATACGCTGGTTGCCGCGACCGCAATCTTGCGGCGGCGTAGTGCCTGGGCGAGCCATTGCGAATTGAGCCCGCCCTGCGACCATCCGTTGAGAAAGAGCGGGCCTGTCTGGATTCCCATTGAACGGAGCGTCGAAAAGCCAGCCTCCAGAATGCGCAGGCAGGTACCGACCGTGACATCCTTGACCGCATAGGCCTCGCTGCGGCCGTTCCTGAATGGGCCCTTGCCCACGTAATCGGCTGCGATCACGGCATAGCCCTGGCCGGCAAACCGATGCACGTTGAACAGGGTTTCGGATGAATCGGTGGGGTAGGACATCACATAGCCGGGATCGGCGAGCTTCACCATGTTCGAGGGAACGCCATCGAAGGTGAGCACGGTGCCGTGCTGCCAGGACACAACGGGAAGCGGTCCGGCTGCGCCGACCGGTAACGCAAGCAAGCCGCTCACGGTGACCGATTCGCCGGTTTCCGGGATGACGAAGGGCGCAATCAGGCGGTGCAACGCCACGTCGTAGCGCGCACCCGATCGGGCGGGGTCGAATGGCGGCAGAACCGCCGGCACATTGAAGTCCGGGTAATTTCGAGCGACCAGTTGATCGAGCCGGGCTGCGCTCACGCGAGTGCTCTGATCGACCAGCGTCCCGGCAGGCAGCACCGGGCGCAGTCCGCTTGCGAGCTCGGAAAGCAGCGTGGTCGAGTCGGCGGATGCGATGCCCGGCCAAGCGATTCCCGTGGCGAGGCCGCCGGCTGCGCCGAGCAGCGAGCGCCTGACGGGCGATTCGAGCGTTACCGATGCGGCGCGCGACCGGGTGGGTTCGATCTGCGCCGGAATGGGGGTGTCGGGCATGAACAGGGCTCCTTCAGGACGTGAGACGCCCCGACTGCCGCTGCCATGGCGCCGGGGAGGTCGAATGGTAAGCCCGATGCCATGTTCATGGGTCAGGCGGCACGCCGTGGAACCGTACGGTCGCCTATCTGCGGGAGTGGGTGGCAGCAACGGCTTCGCCCTGATCGACACGCGCTGAAACACTGCGGACCTGAGAGACAGGCTCGGGTATTCGGTCGCTTTCAGCGCAACCAAGTATCGTCTCACCCCTTGCTTTATTCGGGGTGAGCGATGAGCGTTCGGGAACTTGTCAGCCAGATCAATCTGAGTGCCTCGCAGGCGATGCCGGCCGGTGGCGCGCAGGTACCGACCTTCACGCTCCCGCTCACGCCCGGTCGTTACCAGATCGATTATCTGAGCGCTGGCCAACAGGGCGCCCAGTACTCCGGATGGCAGCGGCTTGCAGGCTCGGCATTGCCATGGAGCGTCGACTACGAACTCTCGGCGCGTACGGTCCAGGCAACCTGGATCAAGCCCTCTACGGGTAACGCATCGGGCGGGCGGGATTTTTCGTCCCTGTCGGCCGCCTCGGTGGCGGCTGCCGCGCTATCACCGACACGCTTTGCCCTCACCGATGCCGATGCGCTCCAGATTCGGCTTCCCGATGATCAAGCCGCCGATAACGCGGGCGGGCTGTCGCTTGCGGTCTACCGCGTCACGAACAGTCCGCCTACCGGGTCGGTGACCCTCGCCGGGTCGCCTGTTCAAGGGCAGGTTCTGACCGCCTCGCATTCGCTCGTCGATCCAGACGGATTGGGAACGATCGCCTACCAATGGCTGATGAATGGCGCGGTCATCGCGGGATCGACCGGCCCGACGCTGGTGGTGTCTGCCATGCATCTGGGCCAGTCGGTCGCGGCGCGAGCGACTTACACGGACACTGAAGGCTTTACCGAAGCCGTCACCAGCGCGGCGTTGACGGTGTCGGCGAACTCGCGAATCGAGGGTACGTCGGGCGGCGATACGCTGAACGGCACTGCCCAGGCCGATCTGATACTGGGGTTTAGCGGTTCGGACGTGCTGATTGGCGCCGCGGGAGATGACCGTCTCGACGGTGGTGCCGACGGAACCTGGGGCGATACTGCCGACTACCGCGCCGCGTCGTCCGGGGTGATGGTTGATCTGCAGACCGGTGCGGTCACCGGCGGTGCCGGCAATGACTTTCTCACCGATATCGAGCATCTGAACGACTCGGCATTTGGCGATCAGCTGCGGGGCAATGCGAAGCGCAACTGGTTTCGGCTCACTGCCGGCAATGATCTGGCCGACGGTCGGGACAGCATTGATACCGTGATGTATCAGGACGCCAGTTCCGCGGTGAGTATCAATCTGGCGACTGGCACGGCGACAGGCCCTGGCATTGGTAGCGACACGCTGATCTCCATCGAAGGCGCACACGGAAGCGCATTCGACGATGTCATCCAGCTCTCCGATGCCGTGGGCAGCTATGCATTCGGCGAGGGTGGACACGATCTGCTCACGGGCGGGTCGTCCAATGACGTGCTGACGGGTGGGGCCGGGAACGACACGATTCAAGGTGGCGCGGGCATCGACAGCGCAACGTATCGATTCGGCGCAGTGAGCGACCGGGTGACCTTTGCGGCCGACGGCGCCGGGGCCTGGCGAGTCAAGGCTGGAACACTCGACCTGTTGACGATCGCCCAGAGCTCGGATGCGTTTCAGGTGACTGACCTGCGCGCGCCCTCACTCGCCACCACCGATGCCCCGCTGCAGAACACCGATACGATTCGGGGAGTCGAGACCATCAGCGTCGACGCTGCCGTCACTGCCCCGGGCAGCGCTACGGCCAGCACGATCACTGTGCTGCGACTGGCGCTACCCGCCGCATCGGCTGGCGCGCTCGCACCCACCGTCAGTTATCAGTTCATCGGTGGTACCGATGGTCCTGATACGTTGATGGGTTCCGAGAACATCTCGGACTCAATCGCCGGCTACGGTGGCGACGATTCGCTTACGGGTCTGTCGGGCGCCGATTCGCTATCGGGCGGGACGGGTAACGACACCCTGGTCGGGGCGCTGGGCGACGATCGCTTCTATCCCGGCGCGGGTTCCGACTCCATTGATGGCGGAGAGCAGCGGCGCTACCCCGGCCTCAGCACGGCTGGCGACTATGACCGGATCGATTACACCGGGTCGGGCGCGCTCACTGTCGACCTCGCCCAGCGAACGGTCGTGGTCGCGGGTGAAACCGGCACGGACCGCTACAGAGGCATCGAGGAGATCCAAGGCACCACCAACGCCGATACCATCACCGGCCGCGTCAGCAGTTCGGCCAGTGATGCGGCGGTGGGGGGCAACTCGCTCTACCTCTACCTGCGAGGCGGCTCCGATCTGGTCGACCTATTGCCAGCGGGACCCCAGCAGACCTGGAGCGATGGCGTCTACGTCGGTTATCACTGGTCGGCAAGCCCGGTCACCGTGACCACCACTGCGAATACCTGGACGGTGAATTACGGCGCGGCTTCAGGCCAGGCCGCAGGCACCGATACGCTCAGGAACGTCAGCGCGATCGGCGACTCTGCCTATAGTGATCGCATCGACGTGAGCGGGTTGCGAATCAACCATCTGGGCTATATCACCAGCCCCCTGGATGGCTCGAGCTATAACGCACTCCTGATGGGCCGCGGTGGCAGTGACACGGTGATTGGGAACGGGCTCACGACCGTCAATTACGGCGCAGTCGATGGCGCGCGGGACGGCGTGACGGGGTTGAAGATCGACCTGCGTCAGGCAAGTTCAGACCTCTCCAATCTGTCCACGGCTGGGGTTGCGCTCGGCACGCTTACCTTCAGCGGTGTTCGTGGTGTTCACGGCACGCGCTTCAACGACACGATGATCGGCGGCGTTGCTGACAATGACGAGTTCGAGAGCTTTCGTGGTGACGGCGGCAACGATTACATCGACGGCGGGCCCGGCATCGACCGGGCCGAGTATCGGTATGCAAATGAGGGTGTCACGATTCTCCTTGCTGCAGGCCAGGCGTCTTCCGAGTCGAGCGGATCCGACACCTTGCGCAGCATCGAGATCATCCGGGGCTCCATGTTCGCCGATACCTACGACGCACGGGGGTTTGGCGGCGCAGCAAACCGCCCCGGCGATGCGGCTGTGGCGCCCGCAACCGGTAGCGCAGCCTCTACGCTCAGCACGCCCAATGTCGGCAGTCGGTGGTGGGGCTATAACAGCTTCGTTCCTGAGGGGGGCGACGATACGATCCACGGCAACGGCTCCACGCTGCTTGCCTACGATCAGTCGATGCTTGCGATTCAGGCTGATCTGCGCAAGGGCGTAGTCGATGCACTCGACGAATCCGCAAAACTCACACCCGCTTACGCAAGCCTGGGGCGCGACACCTTCAGCGGTGTTTATGGCGTTCTGGGATCGAACTATGGCGACCTGCTGATCGGCGGCGGCCCGGGCAGGCTCTCGCTCAACCCGCGCGCTGAATTGTTCTACCCGGGCGCGGGCGCAGACACGGTTCAGGGGGGAGGGGGCTGGGACATTGTCGAATACCCGGCATCTCCTCAAGGCATCGATGTTGATATGTCGCGCGCGAGCGGCCAGGTGATCAATGATGGCTGGGGCGATACCGACACCCTCACCGGTATTGAAAACGTGGTGGGGTCCTATTACGCGGACCGCTTCAAAGGCAGCGACCGCAGCAACACCTTTAACGGTTTGCGTGGCGCCGATTCCTTCGATGGTGCGTTCGGCCATGACGAAATCGACTTTGGCGCGCTCTTCGGTACCCAGGGCATCGTCGTCATGCTGGAGGGCTGGGTCGGCGCGTCGGGGGCGCTGCCCTCGGGCTATACCGGATCGGCCATCGACGCATTTGGCGACGTCGATGTGTTCACGGATATCGAGGGCGTCGAGGGTAGCCAGGACAACGACCGGATCACCGGCGATGGCAACAACAACCGGCTGGACGGCCGTGGCGGTAGCGACACCCTGGATGGCGGGGCGGGTCTTGACTGGGCCGAATACAACCAGGCCACGCTTGGCATCATCGTCAACCTCGCGGAGGGCAGGGCCCAGGACGACGGTCAGGCTGCCAGTGATGAGGGCCCGGATTCGCGCGCTGACGCAGACGTGCTGATCAGCATCGAAAACGTGCAGGGCGGAATCGCGGGTGACCGCATTACAGGCGACTCTGGACCCAACGTGATCGAGGGGGGGCCAGGCAACGATACTCTCTTCGGCGCAGCCGGCCAGGACGTGGTCGTTTTTGGTGGCGCTCGCGGCGGCTACACCGTGACCCCAGATGCCACCGGTGCTGTTTGGGTTCGGGACAATCGCGGGGCCGACCGATTCGATGCCAGCGCCGGAACCTGGACGATCAGCGATGGCACCGATCAGGTGACGGGCTTTGAGCGCTACCAGTTTGGCGATATGTTGCTTGCGCAGCCTGACCCCGCCCGCCTACCCAAACCTGTGATCGATCTCGGCATGTTCGAGGGGCGCGCACTCAGGCTGATGCACCCTTACGTCGCACCCGACGGACGCGTTTATTACGTGGTCGATGGCGATGGCAATGGCAGGATCGAACTCGCAGACTCCACCAGCCATGTCTGGCTGGACAAGTTTTTCAATCAGGGTAACGACCGGTTCGATACTCAGCCGCAGGGCGCAGTTGCGGGCGTGGACGATGCCCGCACCGCCTTGCGCGACGGTTTCACGCTGGTGAACCCAACCACCACCGAAATCGTTGCGCTTCGCCAGGATCTGAAGTACTACCTGCCCGCCGGGTGGCGCTTTGAAGATATCGACTATGACTGGGTACAGAACGTATCGTCGGCAACCCGCGTCGCGGCCGACGTTCACCACAATATTTCGCTGGTCAACGACGGTATTTTCACCAACCTCTACGACAGCTACGGCTACAACGGTCTGTTCGTCGTCCAGGCGCTCGGTAACGTATGGGAGCCAGCACCCGACCTCGGCGGGCGCGTTTACCACTGGAAGAGCCATCAGCCCATCGATCAGGTGACGATCACACTCACCGGCGGCGATGCGGTCGCGCCGACCCCCACCAGTCTGTTCAGCCTGCGCAACATCCGCACAACGGCGGAAGGCGATCTGCAGGTTGATCTTTGGGCTGATCCCGCGGC
>JAGWXN010000029.1 GCA_018969885.1 Betaproteobacteria bacterium
TACTGATCGACACGGGCAAGTTGCAGCCGGTCGAGACGTGCAAAGAACTCTACGGCGGCGGCTGGCGCGGCGTGTGGGTGCGCAGCGGTGGGTTCAAGGCGAATGGCGGCTTTGCCCGCGGCGGCAACGCGCTGATCTATGTCGGCACGGATGCCAGTCGCGCGGACCTATCCAGCCTGACGCGCGACGATAGTTTCCGCGTCGATGGCGATAGCGGGTGGCACAACAAAACCATCCTGCCGCACCTGAGCAACAACAAGAGCGACCGGCTCTTGCGCGTCGTGAGCGGCCCGGATGGCGTCGTGATCGGGCCGCCGCATGCAATCTCGCTTTGGGCGGCATCGACGGCATACAGCCTCAACGACGTGCGGCTGATCCGCAATGCGGACACCGATGATGGGTGGATTGCCATCGTCACCACGGCCGGCACGAGCGGCAGCACGCAACCGGCGGTGCCTGACGGGTCGGTGGCGGGCGGCACGATCACGGATAATACGGTCGTCTGGACGCTGACGGAGCGGGATAGCGGCGTGCTACCGTTCCTCCGCTACGATGAAGCGAACGGGCGGGCGTGCCTGCAATATTGGACGAATACGGGACGCAAGACGCAAGAGTTCTACATCGACAGCAACGGCGCGACGGCTGTCGGGGATCTGACGGTGGGCGATGACCTCGTCGTCAACGATGCCTCGACCTTTACCGGAACGGCGACGTTCAACGGCAATGCGTCGTTCACCGCGCGCGTGATCCCGCCGGTTTCGACCGTCGCGGGGCTGGCGGGTGGCGCTGTTGTCGGGCGCATTGCCTTCGCCACCAATGGCCGAAAGAACGGCGAGGGCGCGGGTGCGGGGACTGGCGTTCTAGTGTTCCATGACGGCACCGCCTGGCGCGCGTGCGACACTGGCGCGACCGTCGCGGCGTAGGAGCGAGCAATGCCGACGCTGCGCGTGATGAACGATGGACGGCCGTTCCCGGTCGCAGGCGGGCAGATGGATCGCCACGGCATCGCGGTGTTCAAGGCTGGCGGCGGCAACACCATCAAGGTAACCGTCGATTACACGGCGTTCCTGGGTGACGAGACATATTCCTCCGGCGAGTGGGCATGCAACGGCGGCACGCTCGGCACGGCGACG
The DNA here is from genome assembly GCA_018969885.1 of Betaproteobacteria bacterium. Next base: position 1,134 of record JAGWXN010000029.1, read on the forward strand.
CAGACCGGCGCAGTCGTCACAAGCCTTGTCGTGCTGCCGACGCTGCTTGTCGGCACGGGCAACGTGACGTGGTCGGGCCTCGATACCGAGGTTGTGGACGTGGTGCATCGGCTGACGACGAGCGGGGGGCGCATCGTCAACACGCCGGTTCGGTTCTGGCTTCAGCCGGCAAGCGGGACCGACCTGTTTGTTTTGGACGGGGCATACCTTGCGTGACCCGGTTACGGGGCGCTTTCCGAAGGGGAATGGCGCAGGCCACGGGCCAGCGAAGGGCCTTGGGTGGGGCGGCCCGCCATCGGGCATTCCGGCAGGCGCGGGGCCTGGCCGACGCAAGGGGGTTCCGTTGAGCGAGACGGCAGCCGCGCGGGCGCGCGCGATCCTTGAGAGCGGTGCTGAGCGCGCCGCGCGGACGATGGTGCAGATTTCCGAAACGCCGGAAGATCAGCGCGCCCTTGCGGCGAGCATCGCGGTTCTGGATCGCATCGGCGTGCATGCGAAGTCTGGCGTTGAGCATTCGGGCGAGGCGCAGATCGTGATTGAGCGTCGCATTGTCGATCCTGCTGCCGATAAGCACACCTAGGGCGCTCGCCCCGCTGTGCCATCCGGCGCGGTATCTCGGGGCATGGGGCGGGCGCGGGTCGGGCAAGTCGCATTTCTTCGCTGAGAAGGCGGTCGAGCGGTGCCTGATGCGGCCGGGATCGCGCGGAGTATGCGTGCGCGAGGTGCAAAAGACGCTGAAGGAAAGCGCCAAGCGGCTGATTGAAGACAAGATCAGGGCGCTTGGGGTGTCGGAGCGGTTTGAGCCGCTGAATAGCGAAATCCGCACGCCGGGTGGTGGCGTGATCCTGTTCCAAGGCATGCAGGACCACACGAGCGAGAGCATCAAATCGCTTGAGGGGTTCGATTGGGCGTGGGTCGAGGAGGCGCAGACGCTTTCGGCCCGGTCGCTCGAAATGCTGCGCCCGACCATTCGCGCGCCGGGATCGGAACTGTGGTTCAGTTGGAACCCGCGCAGCGCGGGAGATCCGGTTGACGCGCTGTTGCGAGGGCCGACACCGCCGCCTGGCGCCATCGTCTGCCGGGTCAACTACAACGACAACCCATGGTTTCCGCCCGAGCTTGAGCTTGAGCGGGCTTACGACGAGCGCACGAAGCCCGAGCGATACGGCCATATCTGGCTAGGCGAGTATGAGCCGATCGCCATCGGCGCGATCTGGGATCGCCTGATGTTGCACCGGAACCGGCGCGACGTGCCGCCCGATATGGGGCGGATCGTGGTGGCGGTTGACCCCGCTGTGTCGGCGGAGGCCGGTAGCGACGAGCATGGCATCGTTGTCGTCGGTGTTGGCGAGGATGGCCGCGGCTATGTGCTGGACGACCTCAGCATGCGCGGCGGGCCGCGCCAGTGGGCAGAACGGGCGATTGCTGGCCTGGATCGCTGGGACGCCGACGCGATCATCGTTGAACGGAACCAAGGGGGCGACATGGTGAAGCACACGCTCCAGAGCGTGCGACCTGGCGTGCCGACTGTGGAAGTCGTGGCGACGCGCGGCAAGCATGTCCGCGCCGAGCCTATTGCCGCGCTCTATGCGCTGGATCGCGTGTCGCATGTCGGCACCTTCGCCAAGCTTGAGGATCAAATGTGCCAGATGACGGCCGCAGGCTTTGAGGGCGAGGGCTCGCCCGACCGCGTTGACGCGCTGGTGTGGGGCCTGACCGAGTTGTTCCCGAGCGTGAGCGCCGGCAAAGTGAAGGTGACCCAGCCTGAGCCGGTCACGCACGAGCATTCGTGGCTGTCGTGATGACGTTCCGGCAGCGCGCCATGGCCACCGTGTCGATTATCGCCATGACGGCGCATCGCCGCGCGTGGATGATTGGCGGCGACCGTGGATAGCATTGTAAGCGAGGCGCGCGACCTCTTTGACGAGGACGAAAGCGCCGTTACCGACAACCGGCAGGAAGCCGCGAAGGATCTGAAGTTCCTCGGGCTTGAGCAATGGCCGGAGATCGTGCGGAAGGACCGCGAGCGCCGCGGGGCGCCGTGCATGACCTTCCCGCGCATCAATCAATACGAGCGCCAGATTACGGGCGACATGCGGCTTAATCCGCCGAGCATCAAGGTTCGACCGGTGGATGGGGGCGCTGATCCGGCGACGGCGCGGACGTTTACCGGACTGATCCGCAATATCGAGGCGCAGAGCAACGGGCAGCGGACCTATCTGACGGCGGCGACGAATGCGGTGCGCTGCGGCGAAGGATGGTTCGGGCTGCTCTACGACTATGTAGGCGACAGCTTCGATATGGAGTTTCAGTTTCGTCGGTTTGCGTCGCCTTTTGCGGTGACGTGCGATGCGAACGCGATGGAACCGACCGCGTCCGACATGGGGCATGCCTTCGTCTCGACGCTGATCCACAAGAACGCATACAAGGCGCTCTATCCCAAGGCGTCGTTGACCGGGTTCGACACCGGCAACAACTGGGCTCGCTGGAAAGAGGGCGATTTCGTCAGGGTCGCGGAATACTGGCGCAAGATCAGCGTCAAGCGCGACCTGATGATGCTTGCGGATCAGCGGGTCATCGACACGACCGATATGGAAGAGGACGCCATTCGGGCCGCGGTCGAGGCGGCCGGTGGCGTGTTGCGCGAGCGGCAGGCGGATGGCTGGCGCGTCGAAATGCGTAAGATGTCGGGCATGGAGGAACTGGAGGACCCGCACGACTGGCCGGGCACCATGATTCCGCTTGTCCGCGTCGTGGGCGAGGAAATCAACGTAGGCGACCGCGTGATCCGGTTCGGGATCGTGCGCCCGGCCCGCGATGCGCAGGCGCTATACAACGTGCAGCGAACGGCGATGGTCGAGGCTGTTGCCATGGCGCCCAAGGCGAAGTGGGTCGGCACGGCGCAGCAGTTCAAGGGCCGGGAGCGGCATTGGGGCGCAGCGAATATCAGCAACGACGCGCTGCTGATCTACACGCCCGACCAGCAGGCGCCGGGGCCGCCGCAGCGCATTGCGCCCGACACGCCATCGGCGGCGCTGCTGGCCGATGTCCAGGCCGCGGCGATGGACATCGAGGCGACTATCGGGCTCTACAAGGACAACCTGGGCCGCGAGAGCAATGCGCAGAGCGGTAAGGCGATCCTGTCCCGCCAGCGCGAGGGCGATGTCGGGACGTTCCTGTTTGCCGACAACCTGGCGGACAGTGTCGCGCAGGCGGGCCGCATTCTGATCGACTGCCTTCCGCGCGTGTATGACACGCCGCGGCAGGTCCGGTCGATTGGCGAGGATGGGGCGGAGGAATTCGTCGCCATCAATCAGACGATCCAAGACCCGATGACGGGCAAGATTACCCGCTCTAACGACTTGAGCGTGGGTCGGTATGACGTGGTTTCCAGCGTCGGGCCGTCTTTCAGCACGAAGCGCGAGGAAGAGCGCGAGATGCTGATGGCGATGGGCCAGGCCAATCCGATGTTCCTCGATATCGGCGCGGATATCCTCGTCGGCGCGATGGATACGCCGGGCTCCGAAAAGCTGCACAAGCGGCTTCGCCGGATTGCCATTGCCAAGGGTTACGAAGAGCCGGGCGAAGGCGATGCGCCGCCGCAGCCGCAGCCGCCGGGCGCCGATGTTCTGCTGGCGCAGGCTGAGATGGCCAAGGCGCAAGCGCAGATGGCGAAGGCGCAGGCTGACGCTGCCGCAAAGGCCAAGGAACTGCAACTCCGCGAAATGGAACTGATGATCGAAGCCCGGAAGGTCGGGGCGGAAATCACGGTCAATCAAGGCCAGTTGCAGTTGCGCCAGGTTGAGACGGCCGCGAAGGTGGCGGGGCAGATTGCCAGCCATCAGGCGGGCCGCATGGATCGGCACGTTGACCGGATGGACGGGCTTCGCGCGCGCCACGAAGATCGGATGATGCGAGGAATGCCGGCGACTTAGTCGCCACGCATAGCCCTACCGACAGGCTCTAATCGTCGGGTTCAATCCACCTGCCGCGTCGTGAGACGCCGCTGAAGGTGCCACACACATGAGCGAGACTGCCCAGCCGGGCGCCAGCGATGGCGCACCGGAAATCGACGTTGACACCACGGCTTCGGCCGCCCCGCCCGACAACGCCTCGCCCGCGGGCAGCGAGGAAACCGACGCCGAAGATGCCGGCGCGGACACGCCACCCAAGCGAAGCGGCGGCGTCCAGAAGCGCATCGATGAACTGACAGAGCTACGGCGACAGGCCGAACGCGACCGCGATCACTGGCGGCAGTTGGCGATGCAGCAGGCACAGCCTCGGGCTCCTGAGCCCGGAGCCGCGCCGGCTGATGCGCCGCTTCCGCCCGACCTCGCGCAAGCGGTAGGTCCCGCACCCGACCCGAGCAAGTTCGCGGCGGGCGAGTATGACCCTGAGTATATCCGGGCCGCTGCCCGCTACGATGTTCGCGTCGATCAGGCGCGCATGGTGGCGCATCAGCGGCAGGCGCAGGCGCAGCACGCGCAGGCGCAGTTTGGTGCCAAGGTTCGCACGATCATGCAGGACGCGGTTGCGGCCGATCCTGCTGTCGAGGCGATCATCTTGGCGCCGGATTTCCCGATGGCTGCACATGTCGTGCATGCCCTGACGGACGCGGAAAATCCGGGGGCATTGCTCGCGCATCTCGCCAAGAACGCCGGGGAAGTGACGCGCATTTCCAAGCTTTCGCCGCTGGCTGCTGCTCGTGAACTTGGGAAGATCGAGGCGCGGCTGAGTGCCGCTCCGGTCGCTCCCGCCCGTCCGTCCGCTGCGCCGCCTCCGCCGCGTCCTGTGCGCGGTTCCGGCGTCGCTCCGCCTGACATGAGCGCCATGACCTACGAGCAATATCGCGCGTTGCGCATGGGCCAGGCCAGGTAGCGGGCACACAGCACAACCCAGACCGACCGTCGAGATGACGGCCGATCCCAGCGCCGCCTAGCGCGGCCCGAAGGACCCCTATCATGGCGAATACCATCATCACGCCAAGCATCATCGCCAAGGAGGCGCTGATGCAGCTTGAGAATAACCTCGTGATGGCGAACCTCGTCCACACTGACTATTCGGACGAGTTCACGAAGGTCGGCTCGTCCGTCACGATCCGCCGCCCGGTCAAGTATGTGGCGAACAGCGGCGCGACCATGGTCGTGAGCGACACGACCGAGGGCAGCACGACCGTTGCCATCGACAAGCAGCAGCACGTTGCCATCGCGTTCAGCGCCACCGACCTGACGCTGTCCATCGATGAGTTCAACAGCCGCTACATCGAGCCGGCCATGTATGAACTCGCGCAGAAGGTCGAGAATGACCTCGCCGCGCTCTACAGCGACGTGTGGAACTGGGTGGGCACGCCCGGCACCACGATGGGCGGCGTGGACGATGTCTACCGCGCCGCGCAGCGGCTGGATGAAATGTCCGTCCCGGACAAGCGCAACATGGTCCTGAGCCCGGCCGACTTCTACGGCATGGCGAACTACCTCCAGGGCGTCTATGTGCAGGACAAGGCGCGCACCGCCATTGAGCGCGCCAAGATTGGCATGCTGGGCAATATGGATGCCTACAAGTGCCAGTCGGCGGCGACGCACACTGTCGGCGCCTGGGCCGGCACGCCGCTGATCAACGGCGCGACGCAGACCACCACCTATTCGTCGTCGCGCACCACCAACACCATGTCGCTCGTCACCGATGGCTGGACTGCGTCCACCACCATCAAGAAGGGCGATGTTTTCACGCTTGGCACCACGACCAACGGGTTCCTTGCGATCAACCCGCGCACCCGCGCCGCGCTGCCCTACCTCCAGCAGTTTGTCGTCACGGCCGACGCGACTGCGGACGGTTCGGGCAACGCGACCCTGACCATCTCCCCGCCGATCATCACGTCTGGCGCCTATCAGACCGTGTCGGCGGCGGGCACCGCGGCCAGCACGACCGACAACATGGCACTCAACCGCCTCGGGTCGGCGTCCACCGCCTATGTGCAGAACCTCGCGTTTCATCGTCAGGCGTTCGCGCTGGTCACGCGCCCGCTGGAGTTCCTGCCGGGCATCCCGGATCAGGCGCGCGAAAGCAACGGCAAGGTCAGCGTGCGGCTCATGCCCGTGGCCGATGGTGTCAACGATGTCGGGCGCTGGCGCTTCGATATCCTCTACGGGGTCAAGACGATCTACCCCGAGCTCGCGACACGAATTTCGGGGTAGCCGGAAAGCGGCAAACCGACCAATCCCTAGGAGAAACACATGCCTATTCGCCAGCTTTCGTCCGCTGATCCCGATGGGACTGTCCTTGGGCAGTCCGCATCGGATCTCATCGGGTTCTATGGTGTGACGCCGGTTGCGCGTCGCGCCGGTTCAACCCTTCAGGCCGCGATCACCGATAGCTCCGGTGGCACGGCCAACACCACCACAGGGGTTGCCACGCTCACGGCGACCTACAACTCCACCATCATCGCCAATGCGATTGCGACGATTCTCGCCCAGATGGGCGAAATCCGCGGCGCGCTGGTGAGCGTGGGTATCCTCAAGGGTTCGGCCTGACCCGTGAGAGTGTTCGTCGCCCTGCCGGCTTATGACGGCAAGGTGTTCGTTCAGACGATGCGCGCCCTCTGCGACGAGCTTGTTGCCGCGCTCGCAGAGGGCGTCATCATTCAGGTGGCCATCGTGCCGGGTTGCTCCCTGCCGCACCATGCGCGCAACCAACTGGTGCGCGACTTCATGGCGAGCGACGCGGAGCGCCTGGTGTTTGTGGACGCCGATGTTGCTTGGGAGGCCGGCGCAATCACGCGGCTGGCCCGGCATCCGGTTGACCTCGTCGGCGCTGCTTATCGCTACAAGAACGACGACGAGGGCTATCCGATCACATGGGATACGACGAAGCCCGAACTCCACGCGGACCCTGAAACGGGGCTGCTTGAAGTGTGGGGGCTTCCCGGCGGCATGATGTCTGTCTCTCGTCGGGTGTTTGAGGCCATGCGCGAGGCGCGGCCCGAGATGGCTTACGACTTCCACGGCGAAGAGCATTTCGGGTGGTTCGATACGCACATATCGAACGGGCACCTGATGGGCGAGGACGTGGGGTTTTGCGTCGCCTGGCGCGCGATGGGCGGCAAGGTTTGGCTTGATCCCGAGGTTGGCACGACAAGCCATGTCGGGTTCAAGGAATGGCGCGGCCACATAGGCCAATGGCTAAGGAGCCGGTGAATGGCGACGGCGCTGGATTACATCAAGCGCGCGCTGCGCATGATCGGGGAACTTGCTGCCGAAACCGGCGAAGCCCCGAACGATGCGCAGGCCACGCAGGCGCTTGGCGTTCTGAATGCCATGCTGGCGGGATGGGAACATGAGGGCGTTCCGCTAGGGCTGCCGACGCTCACGCTGTCGGGCACGGTTCCTGTGCCGCCAAGCCATGACGACGCCATTGCCTACAACCTTGCCGTGAACTGCGCCGCCGAGTGGGGGCAGGACGCGCCGCAGGTGGTGGCCTTGCGTGCCGTCAGCACGTTTGCGGCGCTCCAGGCGATCTATGCCAATGCGCCGACGATGATTGCCCCGCCTGAGTATATCATCGGCGGGAGGGCTCTTTGGTGAGCGGCTATATCGGCCTCCAGGGGCGCAACGCGGCGTCGTTTGGCTACGGCCCGAAGCTGGGTGTCGGGCGCTATCCTGAGCGGGTGCGCGGAGCGGAGGAAAACGCTCTGGCGGCAGCGGCCGGCGGCGCCCTGTTCCGAAATCCGGCGAGCGTGTCCTATGACATCCGCGATGCCATTCCGCCCGAGTTGCTGCCGCTGGTGAGCCAGCAAGGCGCGGGCGCGGTGCCGGCGGCGGCGAGCGATGGCGGCGGCAATGCGCTGCTGGGGTTCCTGCCTGCCTTGCTGGCCGCGGGAGCGCCGTATGCGATCGATCAGGTCAAGAAGCTTTTCAACAACCCGCAGGGTGGCGCGGCAAACTATGATCAGTTCGCATCGGACTTTGCCGCGAATACGACAATGCCGGGCGTGACGCCGACGATGAGCGTCACCGATCCGGGCGTCTTGGCGCAGATGGCACCGAACCTCGGGCCGATAAATGATCTTGTCCCGCCCCCGCAGGACAAAGGATTTTCCGGCCTCAACGACTACGCCAGCGACCCTAATCGCGTCCTACAGCAGAACACGACAAACAACGCAGCCGATTTTTCGCCTACGTCTTTCGGCCCGCCCGACCTCGGCGGCGCGGGGCTCGACCTCGGCGCGATGGATTGGGGCGTAACGCCTGGCACCGGGGCTTTCGGGCTTGGCGCCGATATCGGCCCGATCACGATTGACCCTGTCGGTATCCTCGGCGGCGCCCTGGGCTCGTGGGGCGGCGGAAAGCTTGCCAGCAGCCTCGTGCAAGGCGACGAGCAGCAGGGATGGGCCTCCAACATCGGCGGCACGGTTGGCGGCCTTGGCGGTGGCCTTCTGGCCTCTGCGCTGGCGGGCAGCGCGTTTGGCCCCGTCGGCACACTGGTTGGCGCCTTCCTTGGGGCGCTCGGCGCAGGCACTCTCGGCGCGGGCGAGCCCGATTACGGCTACGGCTACACGGGCGCGAATGTCGGCTACGGCGACACCGGCCCGCAGCTTAACTTTTGGTCGCCCAACGCGCAGAACAACGGCAGCACGGGCGGCATTGGCGACCTGGGCAACGCCTTGCAGCAATACATCAACCAGCAGGCGACGGCGGGCGGCTACACGCTCAACCCGGAGATGATCAACCGCGGCGTATTTTCCGCCGGGCGCACGGATGCGCCGGGCGGGAAATGGTTTGTCGGCGGCGCAGGCGTATCGCCCGCGGACGCTGCCTATGGCGGCGCGGCGACCTGGCGCGGCGACAACTTCTCGGGCTTGCAGGATCAGGTCTGGCAGTCGCTCGTCAACAACAACGTCTATACCCGCGGCCCGACGACGCCATGGGCGGATGTCTGGGCGCAGGTATCGCAGCCGCAGGCGATATGGAGCGGCGGCGAGGCCGGCGACTTCATCACCGGCTATACCGATCCGTCGCAGAACGTGTTCGGCTCGCCCGCGATGCTGCCGGGGCAGGGCGGCTACGGCGCGCAGGTGTTCGATCCGACCATGCAGGTGTTCGATCCGACCATGTATGACCAAAGCGGCGCCGCCTGATGGCTCGGCTGCCTTTCGCAATCCAGTCCTACCGCCACAGGTCGCTCCCTGTTTCGGCGCAACGGCTGATCAACTGGTTTGCGGAGATGGAGCCGAAGGACGCGCGGTCGCCCATCGTGTTGCTGCCGACGCCGGGGCTGACGCTCTATGTCACGCTCCCGGCCGGGCCTGTCCGCGGCGTGCGCGTCATGGGCTCGTATCTCTACGCGGTTGCGGGCGGCAACTGCTACCGGGTGGACGTGGCCGGCAACGTGGTGGCGCTGGGTTCGGTTACGCCGGGCGGGCCGGTCGTGATGGCCGACAACGGCGATCAGGTGTGCATCGTCATTCCGGAAACCCGCGAGGGCTTCGTCGCCACGGCAAGCAGCCTGACGCAGATTACCGCTAGCGGTTTCACCGCTACGGGTGCCACGTCGGTAACCGTGATTGACGGATATGGCGTGTTCACGAAGCCCGACAGCAGCGAGTTTTTCCTGTCCGCTCAAGGCGACCTTCTCACCTACAACGGCGACGAGGCCGACGCCGAGGGCGATCCCGATAACCTTGTCGTGGCGCGGCGTGTTGGGCGCGAGTTGTGGCTCTTTGGAGAGCGCACGACCGAGATTTGGTCAAACACGGGCGCGGCAGATTTCCCGTTCCAGCGCATCTCTGGCGCGTTTGTCGAGCGCGGGTGCGCAGCGCGGTTCAGTGTGGCGCAACGTCTCGGCGTGCCGTTCTGGCTTGGCGATGACCGCGTCATCTACAAGGGCAGCGGCGCCGCGCCGGAGCGCATTTCAACCCATGCGGTCGAGCAGGAAATCGGCGGATATGAAGTCGTATCCGACGCGCGATCTTGGATATACGAGCAAGAAGGGCACGTCTTCTATTGCATTTCGTTCCCGTCTGGCGGCGCCACATTCGTATTCGACATGATCACGGGCGTTTGGCACGAGCGCGACAGCGAGGGCTACGAGCATTGGCGGTGCGCTACGGGCGCGGCGTTCGCAGGCGCGACCGTAGCGGGTGACTTGCGGGACGGCCGGCTCTACATCGTTGACCCGACCGCCTATGACGAAGTCGGGCAGGAAATCATTCGCGTCGCCACGGGCTCGCCGCTGCATGGCAACGGCAAGCGGGTGCGGTTCAAGAGCCTGACTTTTGATCTGGAAACCGGCACCGGCTTAACGACGGGACAGGGCAGCGATCCGAAATGCTGGTTGCAGATCAGCGATGACGGAGGCCGCACTTTCGGGAATGAAATCTGGCGCGACCTCGGCGCCCGCGGCGCGCATCGGACGCGCGTGCGGTTCAGTCAGTTGGGCGCGGCGCGGGATCGGGTGTTCCGGTTCGGCATGGCCGATCCTGTGCGGACGGCGATCAGCGCGGTCGATATCGAGGCGGAGCCGCAGCGGTCGTGACCACCCGCACGCTGATACAGGACCCACCTACCAAAGCGGCGCTGGTGGATCGCAGCGCCATGGTGACGCTCCGGTGGCTCTCGTGGTTCGATAGCATCACGCGCGCATCACGGGCGACGCTAACGGATGCGACGGTTGACCCGCCGAACCTTGCCAGCGGCGCGGCGGCGCAGGCGACCGTGACGGTCAACGGCGCCAAGGCCGGCGACCTCGCTACAGCATCGTTCAGCCCGGCGAACGCGGGCGTGATGGTGGTGGCGAACGTCACGGCCGACAACACGGTGACGGCGACCTTTCTCAATGTGAGCGGCGGGGCAATCGACCTGCCGAGCGGCACGCTGCGCGTGCGAGTGGAGGCGTGGCAGTGAGTGACCTGATGTCCTATTTCCTGCCGGCGCTGATCGGGGGGTCCTCGATCTATGGCGCGGTGCAGAACCGACAGAGTGCGGCGCAGCAGGTTAACGCGCTCCAGCAGGCTGCGCAGTTGCAGGCGCAGGCACAGGCCCAGGCGACCGGGGCGCAACAGCGCGCGAGTGACAACAGCCTCAACTTCCTGCGCTACGCCTATGACCAATCCCGCGCGGACACGGCGCCGTGGCGCATGGCTGGCGCGAGCGCGCTCGGCACCGCATCGGGGCAGTTCAACCAGCCCTTTGAAGCGTCGCCCGGCTACGCCTTCGCGCGCGACGAGGGCATCCGCGCCATCCAGAACGGCATGGCGGCGAAGGGCTTGCTCAACAGCACGGCGGCCGGCCGGGCGCTGGCACGGTTCGGGACGGGCCTCGCGTCGCAGGAATACGGCAACTACGCAAACCGCCTTCTCCAGCTTGCCGGGCTCGGGCAGGGCGCAGCGGGGCAGGGGGCAGCGGCGGCAACGGGCTTCGGCCAGAACGCGGCGGGCGTTGCCAGCAACCTCGGCAACAACCTCGCCAACATCTCGATGGCCGGCGCCAACACGCTGGGCAACAACATCGCGCAGCAGGGGCAGGTCGGCGCGGCCGGCGCGAATGCGGGCGCTACGTCGTTGCTCCAGGGCGCTAACGGGCTGCTGGGCTATTGGGCGATGCAGAATAGTCCGTTCATGGCCGGGATGCGCCCCAAGGCGGAGGCTTTCGGATGAGCGGGTTTCAGCCTGTCCAAGTCCCGGACTTCGGCGCGACGCTTGGCCGCGCGCAGGCGTATGGGATTAACCAACTGGCGGCGCTGGCGCAGATGCGGCAGTTGCGCCAGCAGCAGCAATACGAGGATGCGCTTCAGAACCCAGAGGTTCTATCCGGCATCCTGGGGGCTGATCCGGCCGCAAGCGCAAACGCCCTGACGATCCTCGCGCAGCGTGGCGGCCCGATGGGCTTTCAGGCGGCGATGCCGCTGATCCGGCAGGACCGAGAGAATGCGCAGCTTACGGCGGTGCTGGGCAGCCTTGGCGGCGGCGGCGGCGCAATGCCGGCCGCCATGCCCGCAGCGCCGCCACAGGGGGCGCCCTGGCGCCCCGCAGCCATGCCGGGCTCTCCCGTAGGGCAGCCGCCCTTAGCGCCCCCTGATGCCGTTCTGCCGACTCCTGGCGGCGGGATGCCGCGCCAAGCGCCCGGCGTTCCCGCCGCGAGTGGCCCGGTCATGCCGCAACAGGCCGGGGTTCCGTCTTTTGAGGGGCTGTGGCGCATTGCGCAGGCTGGCCCGCGCGGAATGGAGATCGCCACAAAGCTTGCGCCGCTAGTCGCGCAGATGAACCCCAACTTGGCGACCTTCAACCAAGGCGGCCGGGTGTGGCTTCAAAACCCCCGCACCGGAGCGCGGGTTGACATGGGGCCGGTTGACGCAACGGCGGAAGCGACCCGCACCATCAATGGGCAGACCTATCGCGGCCAAGAGATCAACGGGCGGTTTACGCCCTATCCGGGGCAGGAAGCGCCGCCTGGTTATCGGTGGTTGCCTGACGGCACGCAGGAACGCGTTCCGGGCAGCACGGCAGAAAGCTCCAATCGTCAGGAAAACTTCGGCAACGCCAACACCCTCCGCGATGAGTTCAATCAACTTACGGCGGAGTTCCGTGTCACTCAGCGCGCGCACGATACGCTTGTGAGTGTATCGCGCGACCCGTCGCCGGCTGGTGATCTCTCACTACTCTACCAGTTCAACAAGCTTCTTGATCCCAACAGCGTGGTCCGCGAGAGCGAATTTGCCACAGCCGCGCGCACGGGTTCGCTTGACCAGCGTGTTGGCGCCGCGGTCCTTCGGGTGCTGAATGGCGAGCGGCTTACCGTCGAGCAGCGTGCCGATTTCGTGCGCCAGGCTGATTTGATCGCGGAAGCGCAGCGGCGCAGCTACACGCGCTTGCGGGATCAGTATTCCGGTATCGCACGTCGCGCCGGCATTCCGGTCGATCAAGTCATCGTGGATCACGAAGGGCCGCCGCAGCAGCGGGCGGCGCCGACGCAGGGCGGCGGGCGGTTCGCCACAATGGGGCCGGCCGACCTTGCGCAAGTTGACGTGTCCAAGCTGAGCGCGGCAGAACATCAAGCCTATCAGGCGCGGATTGATGCCATTCTGAGGACCGGCCGATGAGCGATCAGCCGGAAGAAATCTCGCTTGAGATGCGGAACGCGCTGGCGCAGCGGCTTATGCAGTCGCGCCAGTTTGCCGATATCGACACACGCTCGGGGGCGCCGGCTGCGGTGCGCGCGGCGGTCGGAAACGCGCAGACGCCAGAGGACAGGCTTGCCACGCTGCGCCGGTTCGCGCCTGATGCACGCCCCTTCGGGACCGACAACTTCGTCTATACCGATCGCCGCACTGGGCGCTTGACGGTCTATAATCCGAAAGGGCTGGACCGCGGCGACTTCGCCAGCATCATGCCTGAAGTTGGCGAAATGGCGGGCGGCGCCATCGGTGCCGCAGCAATTATCCCGCCTGCGGTTGCCGGCGCGCCCGCTACGGGCGGCGCTTCCTTTCTTGCCGTGCCTGCGGGTGTCGGGCTTGGCGCGGCGGCGGGCCGCGAGATTGCTACGGGCCTCGGGCGCATGTTCGGCGGCACGGTCGATACGCGCAGCCTGCCGCGGCAGGTGGGTGATACGGCCGTTACGGCGGGGCTGAATGCCGCGGGCGTGCCGGTGGGGAACCTTGTCGCTACTGGCGCCAGGGCGGCGCTAGGCCCGGTCCAGCGCATGTTCGGTCGCACCACGGGGCCGGCGGCGTTGGATGATTTCGCGAATGCCGCCGTGACGCCGGACGCCGCATCCGTCACCGGCAACCGGACGTGGCAATCCATCGCAGCCGCGCTGAAGCAGACGCCGGGCGGTGCAGAGCCGATCACCGCGCAGGCCGAGCGGCAGGTTGCAGAGGCCGGGGCCGAGGCTGGGCGCATCGCCAGTGCCTACGGTACGCCGACCAACCCTTATCGTGTTGGCGAGACGATCCGCGAAGGTGCGGCTTCCGCTACGCAGCGGTTTCGTGACCGACAAGAGCAACTATACGATGATGCGTTTAAACGAATTGGCGCCGATACCGCGGTGGACATCTCCGCGGTGGACGCACTGGCAACACGTCTCCGCGCCGAGATCGCCAAGGCGCCAGAAAGCCGCCGTGCGGTCCTGCAACCTGTCATAGACCGGCTGGAAAGCCTGTCGCTGGACGCGGGCAACGCCGGTATTCGTTTTGATGCTCTCCGCGCAATTCGCACCGACCTCGGCCGGCTGTTGGGCGCCCCACCGACCGCGGCGGGCTCGCCCAGCAGCGACACCGCCGTCTATCTGCGGCAACTGTACGGCGCCCTAACCGACGACATGGGTGCCGCCGCGCGGCAGGCTGGCCCCGAGGCAGAGCGCGCCCTGTCGTTGGCCGACCGCTACACGCGGTTTCACAGTACGCAGAATATGCCGGTGCTGGATCGCATTCTTAACAACGACCTCGACCGAGACATCTTCCGCATGGCGCTGCCCGCCAACGGCCGCCCCGATGCGCAATCGCTTGCTCGACTGCGGCGCAATCTCACGCCCGAGGAATGGTCGGTGGTGCAAGCCACTTTCCTCGACCGCATGGGTATGCCCAACGCGGGGCAGGCTGCGGGCGAGACGTTCAGCGTCAATACCTTTCTGACCAACTGGAATAAGCTGATGCAGGACGGTGGCGGCGCTCGTGCTGCCCTGTTCGGCGGTGGCGGGCAGAACGCGCAACTCGCGTCGGAACTAGACCGACTGGTGCGCGTCACTGAGCGGCTGCGCGATGCCGACCGCATGGCGAACCGCTCCAACACCGGGAACGCGCGGTTCATCGGCGGCGGGGCGCTTGGCGTTGGCCTTCTGGCCGGCAGCGGCGACCTATTTGGCGCCACTGCCTTGGCCGCACTGAGCGCGGTTGGCCCCCGCGTCGCGGCCAATCTCATCACCAAACCAGAGTTTGTCCGTTGGCTCGGCGGCGCCGCACGCGCACCCGCTGGAGAAAGCAGTCGGGTGCTGGCTCGCCTAGGCGCCGTGGCCGAAGCAAACCCCGAGATCCGAGACGCTATCGAGGCGTTTCAGGCGGCAGCCACGTCCCTTCCGGCGCCGACAGATGCACGGCAACGCCAGCAGCCGTCACGATAACTAACGCAGCCAATGCGGCCAGCATCACGCCACGCCTGACGGGGTCCCAATAAGGCACCCCTAGCGTGCGGCATTGCTCCGCCCGCCACCATCCCAGCATGACGACGCCGCCGATGCACACGGCGATAAAAAGGACTTTGTCAATCAATGTCCAACACTCGCTATCTCAACATCTTGTCGCAAGCCATTGGCGACACGGGAACGCCTCTGGCCGGGGCCAAACTCTACTTCTACGAGAGCGGCACCAGCACGCCGAAGGATACCTTTTCCGACGAGGCGTTGACCACGCCTAACGCGAACCCGGTCACCGCGGACAGCGCGGGGCGGTTCGCAGATATCTACCTGACCTCGGGCAGCTACAAGGTCGTTCTGAAAAAGAGCGACGGCACAACCGTCAAAACGAGTGATCCGGTCGAGGCCGATGTCATCACGACCTCGGCATTTATGACCACGCTTCTGGACGACACGTCTGCTTCCGCCGCCCTGACGACGCTGGGCGTTTCGACGTTCATGCAAGGCGTTCTGGACGACACAACCGCCACAATCGCTCAGGGAACCCTTGGGCTGCTCGGCGCCGCGTCCTGGCGCAACTTACTCATGAACGGCGATTTCCGCATTCACCAGCGGGCTACCGCCAGCATCTCGACAACGACCGATTACGTCGTTGACCGATGGCTGGTGATCTCTCAGGGCGGCAGCCGCACGGTGCAGCGAGTGGCCCTCAACGATACCGACCGCGCCAGTATCGGCCGCGATGGCGCGGTCTATGCGTTGCAGTATGCCGCCACGGGTGGCAGCGCGGCATCTGACCGCGAAGTGTTGGTGCAGCGGATCGAGAATGGCCGCACGATGGCCGGGCAAAATGTCACAGCCTCGTTTTGGGCCAAGAGGACATCGGGCACGGGCGATATCACCGTTTGTGTGCGGCAGATTTTCGGCACGGGCGGCAGCCCTTCGACGGCTGTTTTCTCTGGCATGACGAAATGCACGCTCACGACAAACTGGCAGAAATTCACCGTCAGCATGGCGGTTCCAAGCGTCGCGGGCAAAACCTTCGGTAGCAACAACGACGACGCGCTGGAATTCCGCATTTGGCTCTCGGCGGAAGCGACGCTCAACAGCACGTCGGGCAGCCTTGGGGTGCAGACGATCACGGTTCAGTTTGCCGACATGATGTTTGAGCCGGGGCCGGTGGCCAGCACGTTCCAGCCCCGCCCGGAGCAAACGGAACTGAGCATGTGCCTGCGGTATTACGAGACGAGCAACCCAGGCGATACCTACAAGACTTTCACCGAAGGAGACGGCACAGGTCCGCTCGTCTCGCACCCTACGGCGCTTTGCTATTCGTATGTGCCGTTCCGGGTCGTCAAACGGGCTGCGCCTTCGGTTGCCGTCTTTGATCGCGCCGGAACCTCCGGGAAAATCACCTACTACGATGGCGCATGGAAGGACAACGGCACGCTTGGCGGCGGTCCTAGCGCGAAGATTGGCGGCTTTGCCGTGTTGCACACCATCGCCAGCAGCACGATTACCAACTTCACCTGGCAGGCCACGGCGGAGATTTGACGATGGCAGCTTATCAATTGATGGCCGGCGGCGGCGTCCTGCGCGCGGCCGATGGCGTGGCCATTCCCGCGGACAGCCGCAACGCAGACTGGCGCGATTACCTGGCGTGGATCGCGGCAGGAAACACGGCCGATCCCGCCGCCACGATCACGATCCCCAAACGGCTTGATGCCGTGCTGGAGAGCCTGCCGCTGGCGCGCAAAAAGGCGCTGCTGGTGGCAGCCGGCGCATCGGGCACGCTGCTCGATTGACCTCCTTCCGCCCCCGCCTGCGTCAACAGGCGAGGGCGCCCCGCTAAGCGGAGGCGCTTGGCTACCATGGAGCCTACCATGACACCCAAACGCCTTTCAGCCTGCGCGCATTGGTGCGCGCGGGGCATCACCCATTTGGGGGGTGTGTGGCATGGCTCCTAGCGACCGCGAGTTCGATCAGGTCCTTAACCGGCTCAACACGCTCCAAGCGGACCTGACCGAGATCAAGATGGTCCTGGCCGAGCGGCGGGGGATTGAGGCCGCGATCAAATGGGCGGTCGGCGGCGGTGTTGCAGGCGTCGCCAGTTTCGCGGTGACCGTCTGGCATTTTGTCAGGGGGCAGTGATGCCAGCGCGGCTCATACCCTACGCGGAAATTGTCGAGGTCGCGCGCAGTTATGTTGAAGCGGCGAACTCTTCAAGGCCGAAAGGCGTATCCTCGCTTCGTGCCGCAACCGCTCGTATGGGAATGACCGAGAAGGCCATTCGCGACCGGATGGTTGTCGCGTCGGCGCTTGGGTTGGACGTGGCAGACTGGCGTCCGGCAAGCGAGCAAGAAGAAGCCGCGCGCCGCGAGCAATACGCTGCTGGCGACCCAACCTATCCCGGATATTGGCGCCGCGTGCCGGTGCCCTACGATCCCGATGC
>JAGWXN010000398.1 GCA_018969885.1 Betaproteobacteria bacterium
CGAACGCTGGTCGATGATGACATTCCGATGAACGAGGGCTGTCTCAAGCCGCTCGAGGTGGTGGTGCCCGAGGGGTGTTTGCTCAACCCGCGGCATCCTGCTGCGGTGGTGGCGGGGAATGTTGAAACCTCCATGTGCATCACGAACGCGCTGTATGGCGCTCTGGGGGTCATGGCTGCCAGCCAGTGCACGATGAACAACTTCACTTTCGGTAACCGTCGTCATCAGTACTACGAAACGATTTCGGGCGGCTCCGGGGCTGGGGGAGTTTTTGATGCGCAGGGCAGGTTGGTGGGCGGCTTTGATGGCACCTCGGTCGTGCAGACGCACATGACCAACTCCAGGATCACCGACCCCGAGGTATTGGAGCTTCGTTTTCCTGTCCGGCTTGAGAGTTACACGATCCGTGCGGGATCCGGTGGGGCCGGACGCTGGCGAGGCGGTGACGGTGGGGTACGACGCATACGTTTCCTTGAGCCCATGACCGCGTCCATTCTCTCGAATGGCCGAATTCACCCCGCTTTTGGCGCAGCGGGCGGGGCGCCAGGCCTTCCGGGTCACAATCGGGTTGAGCGCGCGAACGGAAGCACGGAGCAGCTTGGACATGCTGACGGGGCTGAACTGCTGGCGGGTGATGTCTTCGTCATCGAGACTCCCGGTGGGGGTGGATTCGGTTCTCCTTCTTGAAACTGGGATAATCGCGTTTTTGCCCGCGGCGACATGACCTCCTTTCTCACCGTCGTCGGACCCTCGGCCGTTTCGGGGTTTCGGCAGCAGCGCGCATTCGACTCACTCAAGCGCATCGAGTCCAGACTTACCGCTCTGGAAAGCCGGTATGTGCACTTTGTTTCGCTTGACCGTACAGCGGAGCCCGGTGAGCGGGAACGACTGATCAGCCTGCTTGGTTGTCAGGATCCCGCTAGCTTCGCCGAAGGTGGGGCGTCAATTTTCGTCATTCCCCGACTTGGCACCGTCTCGCCCTGGTCCAGCAAAGCGACCGATATCGTTCACAATTGCGGCATGAGTTGGGTGAAGCGGGTGGAGCGCGGCGTTGAGTACCGCATTCGCCTGCGTGGTCGTTTGCTAGGGGGGCGGTTTGGCGCGGCTGAGCGTCCCGATGCCGATGTTCTTCAACAGATGGCGGCCGCGCTCCACGATCGAATGACCGAGAGCGCGCTCCTCGAATCGCCCCAGCCTGAACAGGTGTTTGCGGCCATTCCTGGGCGTCCGATGCAGCGAATCCCGCTGATGTCTGAGGGCAGGCATGCGTTAGTTGACGCCAACCAGGAGCTTGGCCTGGCGCTGTCTGACGACGAGATCGACTACCTCGCCAGTGCGTTTCAGCAGGCGGGCCGCGATCCGTCTGATGTCGAACTCATGATGTTTGCGCAGGCGAATTCTGAGCACTGTCGGCACAAAATCTTCAATGCCAGCTGGACCGTCGATGGCAATCCTGCGACGGGTTCGCTCTTTGACATGATCCGCAGCACCCATCAGTCCAATCCGCGCGGCACAGTCGTGGCTTATTCCGACAACTCAGCAGTGTTGGAGGGAAGCGAGGCGAACCGGTTTTTCGCGACGCCCGATGGGGCCAGTCCATCGCCACGCTACCGCTCGCATTCCGGGCTGGTGCACAGCCTTTTGAAGGTGGAAACCCACAATCACCCCACCGCGATCTCGCCCTTCCCAGGCGCCTCGACCGGGGCGGGCGGGGAGATCCGCGACGAGGGTGCCACCGGTCGCGGCGCACGCCCGCGGTATGGCCTGACGGGCTTCACAGTATCGGACCTCATGATTCCCGATGCCATCGCACCCTGGGAGTCGGCGCAGGATGTTCTTGCACCCCTTGCGTCCCGCCAACCACAGCCACCGTATGGGGCGCCTGCGCGAATCGCGAGTGCGCTTGACATCATGATCGAGGGACCGCTTGGCGGTGCCGCCTTCAATAATGAGTTTGGCAGGCCCAATCTGCTGGGCTATTTCCGTACATATCAGCAGAAGGTGGGCGATGTGGTCAGGGGTTATCACAAACCCATCATGATCGCAGGCGGTGTCGGCAGCATCGACGCCGCCCACACCGAGAAGCACGCGTTACCTGTGGGTACGCTTCTGATCCAGTTGGGGGGGCCCGGTATGCGGATCGGGCTCGGTGGCGGCGCGGCATCGAGCATGAACGCGGGCGCCAACTCCGCTGAGCTGGACTTCGACTCGGTACAGCGCGGCAACGCTGAGATCGAGCGTCGTGCGCAGGAAGTGCTGGACCGCTGCTGGTCGCTCGGGTCAGACAACCCCATCCTGTCTATCCATGACGTTGGTGCGGGTGGGCTGTCGAATGCATTTCCGGAGATTGTGCATGGAGCCGGTCGGTCGGCGCGGTTCGATCTTGCGCGCGTCCCGGTGCTCGAGTCGGGGATGTCTCCGGCCGAGGTCTGGTGCAACGAGTCGCAGGAGCGATATGTGCTCGCGTTGGCGCCGGTTGACCTGCCCCGGTTTGAAGCGCTGTGTCTGCGCGAACGGTGTCCGTTTGCTGTGGTGGGGACGGTGACCGACGACGGACAGTTGATCGTCGAGGCCGCCGACGGTAGCCGCCCGGTTGATATGCCGATCGATGTTCTGCTTGGCAAACCGCCGCGAATGCACCGCGAGGCAAAGCGCCGCCCGCGGCAGCTCGCGCCAATCGACCTGGTTGGGGTTGAGCTCGCCGAAGCGGCTGCGCGGGTGCTGCGTATGCCGGCCGTTGCCAGCAAATCGTTTTTGATCACGATTGGTGATCGGTCCGTCGGTGGACTCAGCTCGCGCGACCAGATGGTGGGTCCCTGGCAGGTGCCGGTTGCCGATTGTGCGGTGGGCTTGGTCGATTTCTCTGGCTATGGCGGCGATGCGCTTGCGCTCGGGGAGAGGTCCCCAGTCGCGGTGATTAATCCGGCAGCGGCCTCCCGGCTCGCGGTGGCCGAGGCGGTCACCAACATCGCGCCTGCGCTGGTGGGCTCAATCGACCGGGTGAAGCTGTCTGCGAACTGGATGGCCGCGTGCGGACCCGCCGA
>JAGWXN010000030.1 GCA_018969885.1 Betaproteobacteria bacterium
GCTCTCAGGTTTTTATGCGCCGACCGAAGGCAGTGTCACGCTTCTACAGGATGAGGTCGGAGGACGTTCGAGTGACCGGATCGCGCGAAGCGGCCTCACGCGAACTTTTCAGAACACCGAGCTGTTTGGCGACATGACGGTGGAGGAAAACGTCCTGATCGGATTCCATGCGCGCAGCACCGCGGGCTTCCTGTCCACCCTGTTCCGGCTGCCCGGCTTTCATCGGGAATCACGCCAGCAGCGCGAACGCGCAGCGCTCCTTCTCGACTACGTGGGCTTGTCTGCGTATCGGGATGAGACAGCAGGCAATCTGGCCTTCGGTCACCAGCGGCGCCTGGAGATTGCGCGAGCGCTCGCCATGTCACCGGAAATTCTGTTGCTGGACGAACCCGCCGCGGGGCTGACCCACACCGAGATCGATGAACTGATCGCGTTGATTCGCGATCTGAAGCGCCTCGGCGTCACGGTGGTGCTGGTCGAGCATCATGTCGACATGATCATGGCGGTGTCCGACCATGTCACCGTGCTTGACTATGGTGAGGTGATCGCATCGGGCGCGCCCGCTTCAGTGCGGGACGATCCGAAAGTGATCGAAGCCTATTTCGGGGCGAGCCTGACAGCCTCCGGGGAGCCCGCATGAGCACGCAGTCCGCCCCGAGCAGCCCGCTTCTGCGCGTGACCGACCTCGGCGTCGCATATGGACGCGTCCGGGCGGTACAGTCGGTCAGCCTCGAAGTGGGTGCGGGTGAGTTCGTTGCCGTCATCGGATCAAATGGCGCGGGCAAGTCATCGACCATGAAGGCAATCTCGGGCGTGCTCGCGCCCGTGGCGGGCAGGATCGAATTCAACGGTACCGACGTGGCGGGTCTGCCTTCCCATCGCCTGGTTCGGGCGGGTCTCGCCATGGTTCCGGAAGGACGTCAGGTGTTCGCCGAACAGACCGTCGAGGACAACCTGCGCCTGGGCGCGTTCGTGTTCGCAGCCACACCCGCCCGCATCGACGAGGCGGTCGAGCGCGGTTTCACCCTCTTTCCCAGACTCGCCGAGCGCCGCGCGCAGGCAGCGGGATCGCTATCGGGCGGAGAGCAGCAGATGCTCGCGATCGCGCGCGGTCTCGCATCGAGCCCGAAACTGCTGGTCATCGATGAGCTCTCGCTGGGATTGGCGCCGCGAGTACTCGAAATGCTCTTTCCAGTGCTCGAGTCCCTCAACCGTGACGGCCTTGCCATCCTGTTGGTTGAGCAGCTCGCCACGCAGGCGCTTGCAGTGTCACACCGGGCTTATGTCATGGAAACCGGAAAGGTCACCCTGAGCGGTCGCTCGCCTGATCTGGCGCGCGATCCCGCCGTGCGGCAGGCCTACCTCGGGCGGGCTTGACTCACCGCAGCCGCCAGTCACGCCGACCCTCGGCGTGCGCTTCGATCCAGGCCCAGTCATAACCGACCCCCAGGCCGGGCCCGGTCGGCACTGGCATGCAGCCGTCGGCAGGCAGATCGGCTTCATGATCGGAATACCCGCAGGTGTAGACCGGCGCGATCAGATTGGGCATGCCGGGGCCGGTGAGCGCAAGCTCATAGAAATGCGTGTTACGCGTGGCCGCCACACAGGCGCGGTGTGCCGGACCGCAGGCATGAAACTGCACATCGATGCCCAGCGCCTCAGCGAGGTGTGCGCATTTCATGGCACCGGTGATGCCAAGGTCGTATTCGGGATCGAGGTGGAACATGTCGCAGGCGCCCGCCACCGCATAGGCCGCCTTCATCTCAGCGCCTCGGATGTGCTCGGTGATCATGAGCGGCGTCTTGAGTTTTTCGCGAAGAATTTTGGATCCGGTGATCGAGCGCGCCGAATCACGATACGGGTCCTCATACCAGAAGGCACCGATTTCATCGCACACATGGCCCAGCCTAAGCGCATCGAGGTGCGTACGCAGTTCGCAGCCGGGATCGACCATCACTTCCATTCGGTCGCCGATCGCTGCACGAACTGCGCGAAGCGTCGCCGATTCGCGCCGCACGTCGCCGTCATGCCAACCATGCACCTTGAAGCCATGAAAGCCGCGCTCGGCGCAGGCCACCGCATAGTCTGCAAAGGCCTGCGGCGAGTCGAGTCCGCCAGGAGCATCCTGCCCGTGATGCGTACTCGCATAGGTGCGAAGGCGGGTTCGCCAGGCCCCCAGCATGGTCGCAACCGACATGCCGTATTTTCGGCCCACCAGGTCCCACAGCGCAATATCGATCGGCCCGTGCCCCATGCCGTCATAGGCACGAAGCTCACGCTTGAAATCATCGTAGATCTGCTCGCGATGCTCGGGGTCACGCCCCAACAGATGCGGAGCGAGCATGAGGGTCTGGCCGAGCGCTCCCTGTGTACCGACCCAATGGGTGACGTAGCCCCCCTCGTGCCCATCGTCGGTACGGATACGCACCGCGTAGCGCATCACCCGAAGCCTTGCGCCCTTTTCAAACTGCAGGTTGCTCACGCCCATGGCGGCATGCGCGCCCAGGCCCAGATCCGCAACCTCAAAGTGGAAGGGAATGACCGAGACTTCGGTGATGCGCGACATAACGCCCCCGATCAGTTGTTGAGCGTGATGCCGGCCGCCTTGATGACCTGCCCCCAGCGGGCAATCTCGGCCACCATGTACTTGCCGAATTCATCCAGCGTCATGTTGGGCGCACTCGAGAGCCCAATCTGGGTGAGCCGCTCCTGAAACTCCTTGCTTGAGGTCACCGAATGAACACCCTTGTAAACATGCTCAAGCACAGCCTGCGGCGTTTTCGGGGGCGCAAGAATGCCGACCCATGCATCGGCGTTCACCGGAAAGCCCTGCTCGGTCATGGTCTGCACCTGCGGCGCCCCCACGTGGCGGTTGGGCGATGAGATGCCATAGGCGGTGACCTTGGAAAGCGCCGGGATCACCACGACGGCCGGTGCCATCATCACGTCGTTCTGCCCGGCCATGACCGCCTGGAAGGCTGGTGCGGCGCCCTGATAGGGTACATGCAGGATGTCGAGCTTACCGGCCTGAGCCTTGAACATTTCCATCGCGGCCTGCGACGTGCTGCCCACGCCCCACGATGCGAAGTTGAGCTTGCCACCGCGAGCAAGCGCGACCAGTTCCTTCAGATCCTTGGCGGGCAGTCCCGGGCGACCCACCAGCATGAAGTTGACCATCGCCACTGGCGCGACCGCACGGAACTCGTGCGCCTGATAGCTCATCTTGGTGTAGACGTTGGGGTTGATGGAGTTGGTGTCTGCAGTGGCCATCAGCAACGTGTAGCCATCGGGCGGCGAATTGAACACCATTTCCGAGGCGATCATGCCGTTGGCACCACCCCGGTTTTCAACCACCATGGGCTGACCCAGCGCGTTGCCGAGCTGCGCCACCATCGCGCGTGCCGCCACGTCGGTGGCACCACCCGGCGGAAACGGAATCACGAGTTTGATGGGCTTGGTGGGGGCCCAGCCCTGCGCGACCGCGGCCAGCGGCGCAGCGCCAAGCAGCGTGGCCAAGGTGAGCGCGGTGGCGCTCAACAATCGGCGGGTGGACGGCCGGGTCATCCCGGTATCGCGCAAATTGAATCGATTGTTTGTCATGTCTCCTCCTGGGGTGTGGAAAGTTTGAAACGGTTGCAAAGATTCAGCGTCCGGTGAACCGGGGTGGTCGCTTTTCATTGAAGGCGCGGATACCCTCCCGGCGGTCGGCGGTCGCCACCAGCCGGCTGTAGGCCTCGACCTCAAAGAAGAGCCCTGTTCGGGTATCCATCTGCGCGCCGAACTCAATGGACTTTTTCACCTGCCGGATCGAGATCGGTGCGTTGGCGAGAATGCGTCCGACCAGCTCAAGCGTGCGGTCATACACCTGATCGTCGGGAAACACATGGTTGTAGAGGCCAAGCGCTTTTGCTTCGGCTGCCGTGATCAGATCACCCGTGAACATCAGTTCCTTGGCCTTGCGGATGCCGATCGCACGCGGCAGGTGTTGCGTGCCGCCACCGCCCGGCATGATGCCTCGCGAGACTTCGGTAAAGCCGCAGCGTGCCCGATCGGATGCAATGATGAAATCGCACCCCAGCGCGAGTTCGAGCCCGCCGGCGACCGCCGGGCCGTTGAGACAGGCGACCACCGGAACCGGGCAGTCGTAGATGGCGCGCATCATCCGTTCAAACAGATAGTGCTGGGTGTTGAACTGGTCATCGGTCATGCCATCGCGCTCTTTGAGATCGGCACCACCGCAAAAGCGCGACCCCACGCCCGTCAGAATCACGCAGCGATAGCGCTCGGGATCCGCCTCGAGCGCCGAGAACACCGCGATGATGTCGTACCCCATCTGCGTGCTCATCGCATTGGCCACCTCGGGGCGGTTGAGCCGGACCCGCAACAGCCCCTCGCGAGGCGAGTCGAGCAGCAGGGTATCGAGCGCTTCGGGAAACGGGTGGTGGACTGTGGTCATGACCGATCTGCCAGAAGTGCGTTGTGTTCGCCAAGTGCCGGACCGTTTCCGGCAAGCGGCGGGCGTTTGCCGTCAAAGGAGATGGGGAGCGCCATGGTGGACACATCACCGCGGGGGGTGGGCTGCAGCATGCCGACTGCGGCAAGCTGCGGGTGAGCGAGAACCTGATCAACCGTCTGCATCGGACCGCATGGAATCGATACTGCCGACAGCATCGCGAGGCAGTCTTCGGTACTGATCGCTTCGATCGCAGGCTCGAGCACGGCAAGCAGCGCTGCGAGGTTTTCCACCCGCGCGCCGTTGCTCGAAAAGCGAGAATCAGCGGGCAGATGCGACAGACCCAGCACTGAACAGAGCTTCACGAAGAGCGTGTCGTTGCCCGCCGCAATCATCACCTGGCCATCGGCACAGCGAAACACCTGATAAGGCGCAATATTCGGACTGCCAGAGCCATTGCGGCGCGGCGCGGGCCCGCCTGCGTTCCGGTCGGTAAGCGGCACGGTCATCCACGCCATCGCGGTTTCAAAGAGCGACACATCAACGATGCGCGGCCGCCCACCCGCCTGGCGTGCGCGCTGGGTGATTGCGGCCAGAATGCCGATCGCCGCCCACATTCCGGTACCGATATCGTTGATGGATACCGGGACGCGACTGGGCTCATCGCCGTCGTGACCGAGAATGCTCATCATGCCGCTGAAGGCTTGGATGAGGGGATCATAACCAGGGCGGCTTGCCATCGGGCCATCGCGACCGAACGCGCCCAGATTGCAATAGATGAGGTCGGGCTTGTGCGCGGTGAGCGACTCGGCATCCAAACCATATCGCGTGAGCGCGCCTGCTTTCAGGTTCTGCATGACGACGTCGGCGTGTTCGCGGATGAAGGCATGTAACCGCGCAAGCATCCCAGCATCGTCAAAGTCGACCTGAACGCTTTCCTTACCGTTGTTCACTGCATGAAACATCGTGGCCGAGTCGCCAGTAAAGGGCGGCCCCCAGCCGCGCGCATAGTCCCCTCGCCCCGGTGATTCCACCTTGACGACCCGAGCACCCAGCTGCGCGAGGATATTGCCGGCGTAGGGCGCAGCGAGGCTGTGCCCGATTTCGACTACACAGAGTCCGCTCAGGGGCAGCGCGCCCGGCCCGGGATCACCGGCGTTCTGTGGATTCATCGTGGCTCCGGAACGTCTTTGAGACCATAGTCGCGCTCGGCCGACTCTCGCGTCACGTAGCCATCGAGAACATCCTCGAGCACCGCCTGCCGATCACGTTCGGCCGGACGCCCATAGCCGCCGCTTCCCGACGGATTGAGCGATACCCGATCACCGCGCCTCAACACCTCAGTTGCCCCCTTGGGCGGCACACTGCGCACGCGACCTTCGCCGTCCGTGACGGTACAGAGAAAGGGCGCACCGGCACGGCCGCCGAAATACCCCTCGGGCGCAAATTCGCCGCGCTCACCGGCCACGGTAAATGAGGCTGTGTCGAACTCCACTCGATAGGAGCGGCGCGCGGTGAGTCCGCCGCGATACCGGCCCGCTCCGCCGCTATCGGGCACCAGCGCCCACTCCTCCACCACCAGTGGCATGGTCTGCTCGATGTATTCCACCGGCAGTGAGCCGGCATTACCCACATATACCCGGATACCGTTCACGCCGTCCTGCGTGGCCCGCGCACCCATCCCCCCACCATGCGGCTCGACGATGCTCACGATCGGCCTGCCAGTGCGGCGTACGCGCTCGGCGTCAGGATCGGGGCCACCAAACACGCCGGAGCAGGCGGCGCAGTTGCTCTGACCGATCACGCGATCAGGCACAGCCGCCGACAGCGCTTTCAAAAGCAGGTCGATCACGCGGGGCGAGGTCTCGGTGTTGCCGCTCACCACCGGTGCCGGAAAACGGCAGTTGACGATACTGCCTTCCGGGGCGGTGATATGGACCGGACGATAACAACCCTGGTTGATTGGAATCGACGCATCGGTAATCGCCTTCACCGTGAACCAGGTGCTGTTACAGGTGACTGCGAACGGACAGTTGATGCCACCGGGGCTCTGGTCACCGCTTCCGGCATAGTCGAAATGCATTTCATCGCCTGCGACCGTAACGCGTACCTTGATCCGCACCGGGTCGGCAGGCCAATTTTTCGCGTACACGCCTTCGACCCAGTCCTCGGCCTCGTACACCCCGTCGGGGATCTCGCGGATGGCTGCGCGCATCAGTGCTTCGGAATGGTCGAGCGAACGCTTCATCGCGTCAGCCAGCGCCTGCGCGCCATATTTCTGGCAGAGCGAACGGATGCGCTGGTCGCCTACAAATGTGCCGGCATATTGCGCCTGAATATCAAGCAGACGCCCCTCTGGGTCGCGGGTGTTTTGCACGATCAGCGTTTTGACATCGTCGACGATCTCATCGTTACGAAACAGCCTGACGGGCGGAATGCGAACGCCCTCGCCAAACACATCCCAGGTATCGAGCATGTAGCTGCCCGGGGTCTGGCCGCCAATGTCACTCCAGTGTCCGCGCGTCATCACGAAAGCAACGATCTCGTCGCCGAAGAACACTGGCCGGGTGAGCTGCACATCGGGCTGATGGTTGCCACCGCCCAGGTAGACATCGTTACTGATGATGACATCGCCAGGCCGGAGCCGGTCGCGACCAATCACCTCCACCGATCGGCGGGTCGAGATCACCGCAGAACCGAGCATGGTGGGAATGTCGTTGCCCTGCGCCACCAGCTGCATCTGCGCATCGAACACCGCAGCCGACGCATCGGCGCCCAGATGCATGATGGGGCTGGCGGCCGTGCGCATCATGGCAACCTTCATTTCGCGCGCGATGGAATAGAGCGAATTGCGCAGGATCTCGTAGACGATGGTTTCCATGGTTCGCTCTCGCCTCAGAGGTGGATGTGAAGATAACCGGCTGCGTCGACCTGCGCATGCTGACCGGTCTTGAACACGACCGAGCTGCTCGCCTCCTCGATGATGGCGGGCCCCTCGATCCGCTCACCCTCGGCGAGCCCACTGCGCTGGAACACCCGCAACACCTGCGGCTGCCCGTCGATCACCACCGAGCGTTCGCCAGGCACGCCACGCGCCTGCGACTGTGAACGGGCTGTGCCACGCCACCCCGAGGCCACGCTCGCCTGCAATCGAAGGTTGGTAAGGATGACGGGCTGATCAGGTTTGATGAAGTTCCACATACGTTTATGGCTCTGCTCGAAACCGGTTCGCAGCTCGGCGCGAAAGACAGACGGGTCGGCGCTTGCGCGCGCAATCAGCGACGCATCGATATCCACCGCAATCGAGGCGGGCTGCCCGGCATAACGACAATCGGCGCGCCACCGTGCCTCCACCCCCAACGCGGCCACCTCAGAGCCGAAAGTATCGGACGCTTCGCGCTGCAACTCGCGCGCGAGCTGCTCGATGCGCTCACCAGGGAGGCTGCCAAGATCGACTTCCACTGCTCGCTGACTGTCATGCAACCGGTCTGCCATCACCATGCCAAGCGCGCTGAAGAGGCCTGGCAGCGGCGGTACGATCACCCGCCTGATGTCGAGCTCTTCGGCCAGATCCACCGCGTGCACAGGACCTGCACCGCCATAACAGAGGTAGGCAAATTCACGTGGATCAAAGCCACGCTCGACCGTCATGAGCCGCATCGCTTGCGCCATGAGCGAATTCGAGACCGCTCGCACAATCCGAGCAGCCTCAAGAACGCTGACCCCAAGTGGCTTTGCGAGGTGGGCCTCGATCGCGCGTTCAGCAGCCTCCCGGTCGAGTCTGAACTCGCCGCCCAGGAACGAATCAGGATCGACATAGCCCAGAACCAGATTGCAGTCGGTGACCGTTGGCCGCTCGCCACCCCGACCGTAGCAGGCGGGGCCCGGATCGGCGCCGGCGCTCTGAGGTCCGATCCGAACCCCCCCGCCAGCATCGATCCAGGCGATCGAACCCCCGCCCGCCCCGATCGAATCAATATCGATGGTGGGTGAACGGACCGCATAGGTATGCACCATCGCCTCGGTTCGAAGCTCGGGGCGGCCATCTCTCACCAGCGAAACGTCGAAGGTGGTCCCCCCCATATCGCCCAGCAACAACCCCTTGATGCCGAGATGGTCGCTACCGCGCACGGCTGCGCTGACGCCGCCCGCCGGCCCGGATTCGAGGAGCACGATCGGCTTCTTTGCGACCACATCGCCGCTCGCCAGTCCGCCATTTGACTGCATGAAAAGGAGCTCGCCACCAAAGCCCGCAGCTCTGAGTTGCGAACCGAAGCGCTCGATGTAGCGGGCACAGACCGGCCCCAGCATCGCATTGATGACAGTGGAGCTCGTCCGCTCGTACTCCTGCATCTCGGGGTTGACCTCATGAGAAGCGGTGACGAAGCGATCAGGCAGGAGGCGTCGTACGACCTCGAGGGCACGCTGCTCATGCGCAGGGTTGGCATAGGCATGCAGAAAGACGATTGCCACCGCCTCGATATCGGATGCATCAATCTGCTTCGCGACTTGGATCAGCTGCTCTCGATCGAGCGCGGTCTCGATTGAGCCGTCATGACGAATGCGCTCGTTCACCTCGAAACGCCAGCGCCGCGGCACCAGCGGACGCGGATTCCTGAACTGCAGGTCATAGAGGTCGGCGCGGTCGTGACGCGAGAGCCTGCGCAATTCGAGAATGTCGCGAAACCCCGCGGTGGTGATGAGGGCAGTCGGCGCGCCCTTCCCTTCCACGATCATGTTGGTGGCCATGGTTGTGCCGTGACCAATGAAGCCGACCTGCGCAGGGGCGGTACCACTCAGCTCGAGAATCCGGCGAAAGCCGTTCATCGCACCCATGACGCGATCCGCGGGCGTCGTGGATACCTTGGTGGACCAGACCTGGCCCGATGCATCATCGACCATCACCACATCGGTGAAGGTGCCCCCCACATCAATCCCGATTCGTCGCATTTTGAAACGTTTCCAAATTTTCAGAAAAATCCGGGGAGACGGCGCTGTGACTGCAATCGCCAGTCCCCCCTTGAGCGTCGCAGATTGTTCAGCCGGACGCTCAGGAAGTCAATCCCGCTCGGTTCACCGCCGGCGCGCAGGAGCCACGGACCACCAGTTCGGCCCGAACGATCAGCGACTGGCGTGACACTGCAGGATCGGCCAGTCGCTGAACCAGAAAGCGGCCGGCGGCGCGGCCCAGCACATCATGCGGCCAGCAGACCGCAGTGACCCCGGGGCTGGAGAGTCGGGCGAGATCGCTGTCGGCGCCCGCGATCACTGACAGGTCCTCGGGAACGCTCAGCCCCGCTTCCCGGGCAGCCAGCATGACGCCAGGCAGTAGCGATGATCCTCCAGCAATGATGGCGGTGGGTCGCTCCTTGAGTGCTAGGAGGGCGCGGGTTTGTTCGTACCCCGCCTCCGGGCTGAAGGAGGCCATCCGCACCAATCGGTCACTGACCTTGAGCCTGGCACGCAACATGCCGGCCCGATACCCCACCAGACGATCGCGGGCGGGATGCAGACCCGCCTCCCCCGACAGCATCGCGATACGCTGGTGACCGAGCGCAGTGAGATATTCCACCGCGGTCGCGACACCCTGGGCGTGCTCGACGCCGACCGAATCGAACTCGGCCGGTGCCCGGCGATCGATCAGCACGATCGGAAAACCGGCATCTCGCATCGCCGACAGCAAGGTTCGCGAGCGTTCGGACGACGACGCAATGACCAGGCCATCGATGCGTCGTTGACGCAAACCTTTCAGAAGCGCGATCTCGCGCGCAACCTCATGGCCACTGGAGGCTACCATCGTGGAAAACCCGTGCGGCTCGACCTCGCGCTGCATCGCATCAACGAACAGGCTGAGCGTGGGAACGGTGAAATCGCGCATCACGCATGCGAGCGTCATGGACCGGCGGTTTCGCATGCTCTGCGCAACCATGTCAGGTACGTAGCCCAGCGCAGCAATCGCCTCAAGCACCCGTGCTCGCCGGTCGGCACTCACCGACGGATGTCCGTTGATCACCCGAGACACGGTGCCAATGGCGACCCGAGCCCGATTGGCCACTTCACGGATCGAGACGGCGCCTCGCATAGGGCTCTACGCGGACCGACCCGTTCTACGAATCAGGCGGGGGGCGCAGCGCGGCGGCGCGCGATCTCCGCCTGCGCAAGCGCGGGGAGCACCGAACGCTGGATCTTTGCAGTACTGGTGCGCGGTAGCGCCGGCACTGGGCAGACGAACCGCGGTACCTTGTAGTCGGCAAGCGCACCACGGCAATGCGCCCGCAGGTCGTCGATGGTAAAGCTTGCACCATCAAGCAATTCGACGAACGCAAACCCCACTTCGCCCAGCCGTTCATCCGGTATACCCACCACAGCAGCGATGCGAACCGCAGGATGACGCGCGAGGTGCTGCTCGATTTCCACCGGGTAGACGTTGGAGCCACCGGTCTTGAACATTTCCTTCAAACGCCCGGTGATTGAAAGATAGCCACGCTGATCGAGCGTGCCCAGGTCGCCCGTGCGAAGCCAGCCCTCGGGCGTGATGGTCTCGCGTGTGGCCTCGGGGTTACGGTAATAGCCCATCATTACGGTTTCACCGCGACACTGCACCTCGCCCACCTCGCCCGGCCCGAGCTCGGCACCGGTGGCCGGATCAGCGATCCGAACCTCGCTCGGACCCAGGATGGGCGCCAGGTTCATGCAGCACACCTCGATCGGGTCATCGGGCAGATTGAAGGTGGTGGAGATGGTGTTCTCGGTCATGCCGTAAGTGGACATGAGCTGCGCCAGCCCCAGCGCCTTCATGAACTGTCCAAAGGTGGACTGCATGACCGGCGCGCCACCGATCCATGCGCATCGGAGCGCAGGCAGGTCCCGTCCTTGCATTGCCGGATGATTGGCCAGGTCAACGAAATGGGTGGGAATGCCACCAAAGCAGCTGATCCGCTCGCGCTCGAGCAGCTCGATCGCAGCGGCGGTATCCCACTGCGGCATGGCTACATAGCAGCCGCCCAGCGTGAGCGCGGGCACGAACGACATGTAGAGACCCGCCACGTGATAAAGCGGCAGGTGGCCCAGCGCCCGGCCGCCCGCTTCGAGACCCAGGCGCAGCCCAACCCGGGTGGCCTGCCGGATCACATGGTGGTTATGCATGGCGCCCTTGGGCTTACCCGTCGTGCCTGAGGTGTAGACGATGATGAGGGGGTCATCGGGCGTGACCGCGCGCTCGGCATCGGCGAGCTGGGGGACCGACCGGAACTGATCGGCGTTACCCGCCCGCCCGGCATCTCCCGAACAGAGCGACTCGAACGCGAGCGCGCAGGCGGGCGCATCAGCGCCCACCGCGATCAGTCGAGTCAGCCTGGGCAATTCGGTCGCCGACAACTCAGCGGACGAGCAGGTTGCAAGCGACGGCGCCGCCTCGCAGAGCATCGCCCAGTAATCGTTACCCCACATGCGACGGGTCATCACCAGAGCGCGCGAGTCGGACTGCGCAAGGATGTAGCCCGCTTCTGAGGCGGTGTAGCGCGTATTGATCGGCACCACCACCGCGCCGATTCGCGCACAGGCCAGAAACGTAATCGCCCATTCGCGCGAGTTGGTGAGCCATACCGCCACATGATCGCCGCGAGACAGGCCCAGACCGAGCAGACTTGCGGCCAGCCGATCGACCTCGGCATCGATCTCGACGAAGGTGGACACCCGATCCTGGCACTTAATGAATTCGAGCGTGCCAAACCGTTGAGCCGATCGCCTGAGCGCAGCGCCCACCGTGAGTCCGTGAAGCGGCGCAACCGCCCGCTCGAGTTGGGGGTCGTCACGCTTCAAACCGAATACCCTCCGTCAACAGCAAGGTGCTGACCGGTGACATAACCCGCCTGACGTGAGGCGAGAAACACTGCGACATCAGCGATCTCATCAAGTGAGCCGAAGCGGCGGAGCGCCGTGTTTCGCTTCATTGCTTCAACGAACTCCGGGGTGACACGCTCGCGAAGCCGGTCAAACAGCCCGCCATCCACAATGCCCGGCGCGACGGAATTGGCGCGAATGCCAAAGCGCCCTTCCTCGCGCGCGATGCCGCGAATGAGCGCCTCGATCCCCGCCTTGGGGACCGTGGACAGAATGTCGAGTGGCGGGTGCCGGTCCAGGCCCGCAGTGGTGATCGCAACGAACGAAGCGCCGCCCGCCTTACGCATGAGCGGCAGACACGCTTTGGTGACGCTGAAAAAGCCGTGCAGATCGCCGTCGATCGTTTGACGCCACTCTGCAGGATCGATATTGGCCACGTAGGTCATGGAAATATCGGCACCCACTGCATAGACCACTGTGTGCAGCGCGCCCAGCCGCTCTGCCACCGGACGGAGCGCGGTCTCGACCGCGCCCGGATCATCGAGAGGCAGATGCAGCGATTCGGCCGCGCCGCCCGCCTCGCGAATGCTGCTCGCGCAGGCCTCGGCCGCCTCGCGCCCTCGACGATAGGTGAGCACGACCGTGCAGCCGGCGGCAGCCAACCGGCGCGCGATGGCCTGACCGATTCCGCCGCTTGCACCCACCACCAGGGCCATGCCAGCGGGAAAATCATGGCCGATCGATGAAGCCTTCACGCTGCTGTCTCCAGGGAAATTTCGCGCATGTGCCACCCGTGATGCGGGCAGGCGCATGTTTCGGTTTCTTTGTTGCATTTGATGCTAGCACGTGTGATTCTCTGCCCGCTTCATTGAGGAGACTGCATGAAACTGCCCACTCCACGATCGCTCGTTCGCACACTCGCATCGGCGCTGTTGCTTACTGCGACTGCTGCCTCGGCGCAGGACTATCCCAACCGCCCGATCCGGATGGTGACGCCCATCGCAGCCGGCGGCATGACCGATGTGGTGTCGCGCGTCGTGGGCGCGCGGCTTGCTGAGCGTTTGGGTCAAGCGGTGGTGATCGAGAATCGCGCGGGCGCTGGCGGCAGCATCGGGGCAGAGGTGGTCGCGCGGGCCACGCCCGACGGCTACACGCTGCTCTTTGCCTATCCGGGTCCGATTGTGGTGAACCCGTCACTCCTCAAATCAATCAGCTACGACCCTGAACGCGACCTCGCGGCGGTGAGCCTCCTGGGCACCTACCCCATGGTTCTGGCAGTGCATCCGTCGGTGCCCGCAAAAACCGTAGCGGAGCTGGTCGAGCATGCCAAGAAGCACCCGGGGCAACTCACCTACGGATCGGCCGGTAATGCCAGCACATCTCACCTCGCCATGGAGCTCATGCGGCGCGAAGCGGGCATCGAGATGACGCATGTGCCCTACAAGGGCGCTGCGCCCGCGATGACCGATCTCATCGCCGGTCGCATTCAGCTCGTCTTTGATTCGGTGCAGCTCGTGATGCCGCAGCATCAGGCGGGGCGACTGCGCGCGCTCGCGGTGAGCAGCCGCGATCGCTCACCCACCGTCGATCTCCCCGGCATGGCCGATGCGGGTCTGCGCAGCGTGGACGTAAGCGGCTGGTTTGCGATCTTCGTGCCGGCGGGCACCCCGCGGCCAATCATCGACCGGCTATCGCGTGAGCTCACCGCGATTGTGCGAGACCCCGCCATGGTGAGCGACCTGCTGGGCCGCGGCATCGCCGCGGTCGGTACGCCCCCCGAGGCGCTCGCCGCGCGGGTGAGCGACGAACGAAAAACCTGGCAGCGCGTGATCACGCAAGCCGGTATTCGCGCTGACTGAGGCCCCTTCATGACCGCGACCCGAAAACTCTGGCTCCAAAGCAGTTCTTCCGATTCCGACGCTGCGATCTGGAGCGTTTATCAGCAGTCCGCGCGCAGCCATGCGAGAGCGCTGCTCGGCGCGCAGTTCGACTTCGAGTTTCATGGTGTGAGCCGCACCTTCCCCGGAGTTGATCAGTCGGATAGCTCCTTTCACCTCGCCAGCCGCGAAGTCATCCGGAACGCGATCCTCGCCGAGCAACAGGGCTACGCTGCGTTTGTCAATGTCAGCACCAATGAAACCGGCCACCTGGAAATCCGTGAACTGACCGATCTGCCTGCGGTATTCATCACCGAGGCAGCCGTGCATCTGGCGTCGCAGATTGGGGGGCGCTTTGCCTTTCTCACCCACAACCGCGGAGCCCGCCTGCGGATGGAAGCCTTCACGCGCGAATACGGTCTGGGCGAACAGCTGGTCGAAGGCGCGTCGATGGCGCTCACCTACCACGACTTCAGCGCAATGTACGCCAACCCGGCGCCCGCACTGGAGGCGTTCAGCGCCGAGGCCCGCAAAGCGATCGCACGCGGCGCCAAAGTGCTGATCCCCGCGGGCGGACCGCTCAACATGTTTTTCGTTGAGAACGGCCTGCGCGCGGTCGATGGCGTACCGTTGCTGGATATTTTGGGGGTGGCGATCAAGTCGGCCGAAGCGCAGATCGCGCTCCGCGACACCGGCATGCTGTTTCGCACGCCCACCGCCTATCCGGCCAGTTGGCGCACCACGCTTCGCGAGATGTTCCTCGCGACCTGAGCTTCCCGCGGGGCGCCTGCCCAGCCAGCCTTCTGCCGAGCTCCGCGCTACTCAGCCTTCATCCCGGCTTTCCTCGCCACATCCCGCCAGCGGGTGTTTTCGCTCTGAATCATCGCCCGTGCCTCCTCTATGCTCGAGGTCATGGGTCTCACCCCAACACCCACCAGCTTCTGGGAAATGTCGGCGCGCTTGACGGTCGCGACCAGCGCGCTATTGAGCCGATCGAGCACGGCGGGTGGCGTGGCTGCCGGCGCAACCAGAATATGCCAGCCGCGAATCACCACATCGACGCCCATCTCTCGCAGAGTCGGAATATCCGGCGCAGTGGGATCACGCTCGGCGGTCGTGATGGCGAGGATCTTGACCCGACCGCTGGCCGCCTGGGGACGCGCCACCGACAGCGTCGCCATGAAGGCCTGCACCTCGCCCGTGGCAACCGCCATGATGGCAGGCGCCGCCCCCTTAAAAGGAATGTGCTCCATCCGGATACCGGTCGCCTGTTTGAACTGCTCGAAAGCAATTTGCCCGATGCTGCCGGTTCCCCATGACGAGAAATTCAGTTTGCCGTCGTTCGCCCGGGCATAGGCGACGAAGTCAGCCACCGTTTTCACCGGCAGTTGCGGATTAATGGTGAGCGTGAAGGGGAAATCGTCCATCAGACCGATCGCCGCAAAGTCCTTGAGCGGATCGTAGGGCACGGTCTTCATGAGAAACGGGTTGAGCGCCATGGTTTCGGCTGTGGCGATGAAGAGCGTATAGCCATCGGCCGCCGAGCGGGCCACCGACTCCGCACCAATCACCCCGTTGGCGCCCGCCTTATTTTCCACCACCACACTCTGCCCCAGCGTCTCGGAAAGTCCGCCGGCAACAATGCGGGTGACGATGTCGACGTTCCCCCCGGCCGCGAAGGGCACCACGATGCGTAGCGGTCGATCGGGGAATGTTCCGGTTTGGGCGAGCGCCGCCGAACTTCCCAGTGCCAGCGCCAGCATGAACGTCACATACCGCTTCATCGATCGTCTCCTTGTCTGAACGCCGTCGTGCGGCGCGCGCCGGGCCTCCGGGCTGCGCGCAACAGGTCTCGGTCTTATGCGTCACATCCTAGTGGAAAACGACTCGCCCGGTTGACTCACACCACCCGGCCAATGAAACTTCGTGCCCCGGCCCACTGCGCACCCTCCGAGGTCAACATGTCAGACGTCCGCCCGATTCGTCTCTGGTATCAGCTGCTTTCATCTGAAACACGGCTGCGTAATTCCATCGCCGCCACGCAGGCGGCAGCCGATCGCGTGGCGGCCCCGGGCACCAAGGTCGAGGTGCGCGGCACCTCGCAGGGGGCGCTCGGCGACCAGTACCGTTTGTTCTGGCACTACGACGTGCGGGAAGTGGTCGACAATGGACTATCGGTTCGCGAACGTGGTGGGTATGACGCGTTTGTGATTGCCAATTCCCTCGATCCCGCCCTCACTGAATTGCGGGAAATCCTCGACATCCCGGTGGTGTCCTTCATGGAAGTGTGCTGCTACACCGCATGCACCATGGGCGAACGCTTTGCGCTCATCGCGCCCAATGAACGATTTATCCCGCACTACGAGGACATCGTCCGAAGCTACGGTATTGAGCACCGGCTCTCCAGCACCGAGGCGGTGCGCTTTGACAATATCGGACGGTTTGATGACGTATTCACTGACGACAAGGTTGGCGATGAACTCCTCGAACAGATGAAAGAGGCCTGCGCCCGCGCGATCGCTCGCGGAGCCGAGGTCATCATTCCCGCGGGCCCCTCGGCCGCCTTCATGGTGCGGCGGCGGATTTTCGAGATCGATGGCGTCCCCATCCTCGACGCGTACGGCCTCATTGTGAAGGCCGCTGAAGCGGCGGTTGCCATGCACCGCGCCACCGGCGTGTGCGTCAGCCGCAAGCGCCGCTACCAGACACCGCCCCGCAACCTGATCCTGCAATGCGCTCAGGTTCGTGGGATTCCCGCGCTTCGGAACGGCTAAGTCGCAGGACCGTCAACATGTCCCTCTCAACTGCCTTGAACCGGTTTTCTCTTGAAGGACGGGTCGCCATCGTGACCGGCGCGGCCCAGGGTATCGGACGAGCCATCGCGCTCGGACTTGCCGGGGCCGGCGCCAAAGTGGCGTGCGTGGATTTGAAAGCCGCCGGCTGTGAGGAAACCGCGGCACAGATCCGGGCCCTCGGCAGCGATGCGATCGGGATCGCTGCGAATGTCGCGAGCGAGACCGATACCGCCTCTGCCGTCGCTGCAGCCCGGGCCCGGTGGGGTGCGCTGCATGTGCTGGTGCACGGTGCAGCCGCCTCTGACCCGAGTGGCAGCGTGGTTGAGTACAGCCTTTCCGACTGGAATCATGTTGTCGGCGTCAACTTCACTGGCGCCTTCCTGATGAGCAAGGCGGCGATCCCGCTGATTGCGCAATCAGGCGGCGGGTCGGTCATCCTGATCGCCTCCCAGCTTGCGCGGGTCGGTAGCGCCCGCCGTGCGGTTTACTGCGCAATCAAGGGCGGCCTCATCAACCTCGCTCGAGCCATGGCTATTGACCACGCAAGCGAACGCATTCGTGTCAACACCCTATCGCCCGGGGCGATTGAAACCGACCGGATGCTGCTGCGGTTCGGCACGATGGAGGCGGCCCGCGAGGCGCTCGGCCCCCTTCACCTTACCGGTACGCTGGGTCAGCCCGAAGACATCGCCTCGGCCGCCATCTATCTGGCGAGTGACGCGTCGAGCTTTGTTACCGGAACCGATCTGCTGGTCGACGGCGGCTATACCGCCCGCTGAGGAAATCAGGCATGCGTGTGTCCTATGACTTTGCCGGTCATGTCGTGCTCATTGCCGGGGCGGGCTCAGGCCTTGGTCTGGCGATGGTCCACGCCTGCCTCGCGGCCGGCGCCCAAGTGGTGGCGAGCGACATCGCGACCGACGCGTTGGCGGCGATCAACCATCCTAAGCTCGTCTGGTCACGCCTGGACATCACGGATTCCCGAGCAGTGACTGCGCATATCGAGGCAAGCGCCAGCCGCTTCGGAACCCTTGACGCGGCCGTGCTCGCCAGTGGCATTCAAAGACGGGTGCTCGTTGAAGCGATGAGCGATGACGACTGGCTCGCACACATCAACGTGAACCTCAACGGCATCTTCTATCTGATTCGCGCGCTGTTTCCGGTGATGAAAAAAAGCCGCCGTGGCGCCATCATTGTGTTCACCTCCGGGCTTGCCACCGCCGGGTGGCCGGGCGCAACCGCCTACGGCGCCTCAAAAGCGGGCCTCATCGCGCTGGTCAAATCGGCCGCTCAGGAACTCCGCCCGTATGGCGTGCGCATCAATGCCGTGTCACCGGGGATCATGCACACGCCGCTCTTTCACGACAGCGCCAACGCAGATGAAATCAGCATGTATGAAAAGGCGCTGGGCGTATCGGAGCCGGCCGACGTCACCCCCATGCTCATGCATCTGATCTCCGATGGCGCCGCGACGATCACCGGAAACGTGGTCGAGCGGCGCCTCATTCCCCAGGCCAATTCATGAGTTTCCTCAGCCCCCTCCTTGCCTCATCTGGCATTTGCCCCATAGAATCCGCGCACTCTGGCTCCTGACCCATGAAGACCACAACAACAATCATGGAGCCCATATTCGGAGATCAGGCTTTACGCCCCGAACGGAGGATGACCCCATGATGTGG